>JAFPVN010000026.1 GCA_017395275.1 Candidatus Methanomethylophilaceae archaeon
ATCCCTTCGATTTAGCCTCGTCTATGACGTCGGGGTCGCTGATGTAGCAGTGGACCTGCCCGCCGTAGTCGCCGAGCCTCATCTTGTTGATGCCGGCGGCCGCCATCTTCGTATCGGTGACTATGTCCGCGCCGTTCCTGATGGCGTCGATGCCTATCTTCGCGGCGTTCTCGGAGAACGTCAGGTTGTCCGCGTAATCGAAGTCCGCGGAGGTGTGGATGCACCTCTTGATTATGGAGAACTCCGGTTCGGGCCAGGTACGTCCGTTCAGTTCCTTCTCGATGGTCGCCATGCTCCTCTGTTCGATCTCGCGTGGCGTCATTATCTCAAAAGCCATTTTTCTCACTCCTTATATCACTAAAGCGTTTGGCGGGATTCCTCCCAGGAATGTATGTACCTACGAGTATAAAAGTTGGGTATCCCTAATCGAATAACCTTATCTATTGCATGGATGTAACATCCATATCGGAAGTATGGACATGCAGGACGATTGCATCATCGATGTGAGCGGATTGGTCAAGCGTTTCGGAGAGAAATCCGCCATAGACCATGTGGATATGAAGGTCAAGAGAGGGGAGATGTACGCCTTCCTCGGCCCCAACGGCGCGGGCAAGACCACCACCGTCCGCGTCCTCAGCACCCTCACCGGTTTCGACGAGGGTACCGTCATCATCGACGGCCACGACATCGTCAAGGAGCCCCGCGAGGCCAAGGCCGCCATAGGCGTGATCCAGCAGCACATAAGCCTCGACAAGGATCTCACCGTCTGGGAGAACATGATGGCCCATGCCATGTACCAGCAGATGCCGAAGGCCGAGAGGATCAAGAAGATCGACCAGCTCTCCGAATACATAGGTCTCGGCGATTACTACAATTTCAAAGTGGACAAGCTCTCGGGAGGTTGGAAGAAGAGGGTCGCCATCGTCTGCGCACTCGTGCACAGCCCCAAGCTGCTGTTCCTGGACGAACCCACCGTGGGACTCGACATCCAGGCGAGGAGGGGACTGTGGGACCTTCTCAGGAAGCTCAACAACGACGGCATGACCATTTTCCTCACGACACACTACATCGAGGAGGCGGAATCCCTGTGCACCAGGGTGTCCTTCATCGAGAAGGGAAAGATCATCGCCGACGGTACCCCTGAGGATTTGGCTCATAAGATAGGGTACTTCACCGTGGAGTCCTTCGGTAAGGACCACAACACACAGTACGCATACTTCCAGACTAAGGCGGAGGCGGACGAATACGCAAAGCAGTTCGACGACACCATGACCGTCACCGTCCGCAGGACCAACCTCGAGGACGCCTTCGTGGAGATGACCGGCAACAGGATCGGAGACAACGGATTCATGCTGCAGAAGGCTACAAACCCCAAGGAGGCGAGATGATGTCGTTCTTCAGCGAGGTGTATGCGGTAGCGTGGTCGGATCTCCGCTTCATGAGGCACAACATCCTGCAGATCATGGTGTCGAGCCTCATGCTCCCGATACTGTACCTGCTGGCGTTCGGTTACGGACTGAAAGCAGGGGATGTGGACCTCTTCGGAGACGGAAGCGTCATGGTCCCGTACCTGACCTTCGTGATACCCGGTATCATCGCTCTGACATCGTTGTCATCGTCGTTCAACTCCACCGCCACAAGGATGAACGTCCAGAGGCTGTACTACAGGAGCTTCGACGAGATGATGATGTGCCCTCTGAGCAACACCGCGATCATCATCGGGAAGACCATACTGGGTATGGTGAGGGCGCTGATCAGCGTCACCCTGATGTTCTGCATCGGCTGCGCCCTGGAGCCGGATTTCCTCACGTGGATGAATCCCGGACTGTTCGTACTGTCTGTGGCGCTCTGCTGCTTCCTCTTCGGGCTTCTGGGTGAGACCGCCGCGCTGATGGTGAGGTCGCACTCCGGGATGTCGCTGTTCACCAGCCTTGTGATCACACCGATGACTTTCCTGTGCGGTACGTTCTTCTCGGTACAGGCACTGCCCGCCGCGTTCCAGTGGATCCTCTACGTGTTCCCGCTGACCGAGGCGAGCCTGTGCATCAGGGGATCGGCGCTGATGGGCGTGAGTGATGCTTACGCCTTCCCGTTCTGGGCGCTGGGCGTCATCGTGGCGTACATAGTGGTGCTGTTCTCGATAGACATGTACCTCATCAAGAACAGGAAGGTCTGAGCGCCTCCTGTTCCCTTATTTGTCTATCAGGCAGACTGGTTCGTCAATGAATTGTGCGTTTCGTCCGTTGGTGGTCGCCGATAGTCTGAAATGACGGTTATCCGGATTTTGTTTATGCTTGATGGTGCACTGATGCATTTGAATTGATTGATTTTCTATTTTTTTCTAGGGTTTTTTCTACAACCCCGAGTATTCTGCCCACTAGTAATAAATAGTCGTTGTAGATAGGACGTATCATCCAATTGGTGAACGATGAATCTAAAGATTAACGATCCCTACTTCTCGTATTCGAGTGTGCCCGTCCTGAAGGACATATGCGCGGATATCGGCGGAAACAAGCTGATATCCATCCTCGGACCCAACGGGGTCGGGAAATCGACGCTGATACACTGCATTAACAAGATCCTCGAACCCACCCGCGGGTCCGTTCTTCTTGACGGCAAGGATGTAAGCGAGATTAAGGTCAAGGAATTGGCTAAAGAGATAGGGTATGTGCCCTATTCCGCCAACGATTCGTTCCCGCTATCTGTCATCGATACGGTCCTCATCGGCAGGCATCCGCATAGCAAGTGGGGGTCGTTGGATAACGACCTGAGCATCGTCTACGATACGCTCAGAATGCTGGGCATTTCGCATCTTGCTATGAGGTCGTTCAATGAACTCTCCGCAGGACAGCACCAGAAGGTCATGCTGGCCCGCGGATTGGTGCAAGAGCCGAGGATACTTCTTCTGGATGAGCCCACCTCCAACCTCGATGTTCGTCATCAGCTTGACGTCACCAAGATGCTGAAGCGCCTCTCCAGAGAGAGGGAGATGCTGGTGATCATGATTAGCCACGATATCAACATCGCCGCGAAGTATTCCGACCAGATCATACTCATGAACGAAGGCACGATCTACGATGTGGGGGCCCCGGATAAGGTCATCACAGAGGATAATCTGCGCACGGTCTACGGGGTTATTGCGGAGATAACGTCCGATGACGGTGCTCCGCATGTCATCCTCAAGGACACTGTGCCCTTCGAAGACAGTCCCGATTCGATTGAATCGGTAGAAAGTAAGCCGACCGAGGGTGATTCCGTCTCCGTTTGAAGTGGTGTGTATCATGAATGCGTATCTGACAATCGACCCAAGTTGGATGTTTAAACCAATTTAAACACAAAGGTGTAAGAAATGAAGGCAACAGCAATCATTGCAATAGCAGTCGTAGTCGTCGTTGTCGGTGCTGGTGTAGGTGCAGCAATCTACATGAACAACAACAATAAGGACTCTACGGACTACTCAAACGTCAACTCCAAGCTCATGGTCCGCGGAAACGCGAACGGTGACTTCACCGTTGACGGTGACGATCTCAGTATCGTCGATAAGGTTATCGCGGGAGATCTCAAAAAAGAGGATTACCCACTTGCCGATGCGAACAATGACGGTGACGTCAACGACGCTGACAAGGAGCAGATTCAGAACATGATTGACCACAAGGAGGGCATGACAATCTACGTCATCAGCCTCAACTCAGAAGGGAATGAGACCACTGTCTCCGTCAAATATCCACTCAGGAACGTCGTCGTCTATGCGACCAACATGGAGATGCCCTGTGTTTACTGCAACGGTGGAAAGTACATCGCAGGATACTTCACAAAGTCGTATGCCACTGCCGAGAAATCGTTCAATGCTGAAGCAGTCGACCTCGAGGGACAGCAGAGGACCATCAACGATGCCGCATGGACTAACTTCACCAACCTCGATGCCAGCCTTGTGGCAAAGGGAACCCCTATCGGAGCGCTCCTTGTCGATTACAGCGGAATCGCCCAGATCACCGAGTCACGCATGAGCGACCTTAACGAGTCCGGAATCCCCATGATATCCTACACATCCGCCGATGCGACGGACGAGCTCACAACCGTTCTCACCCTCGGTTACCTCTTCGGAGGCGACTGCGAGAAGATGGGACTCGACTATGCCAAGATCGGATGGGACGTCAAAGACAAGATTAAGGAGAAGACCGATGCTCTCGAGAAGAAGAAATCCTACATCTGCGGAACGATGTTCATCTACATCTGCGGAAAGACCTCTTCGTTCAACACCAGCGCGACCACCGCCGGCGGTGTGGCATATGCGACCCTCAATGCGGGATTCGACAGCAAGTACACCAAGAACTCCACCAAGATGGCAAGCACCGAGGCACTGTCCAACTATACCGATGCCGACGTCTTCATCAACAACCGTTCCATGGATTGGGGACTTGATGCCGATGCCAAGAAGGATCTGATTATCGAGACCTGGGATCACAGCAACAGCGGAACCTCGTCCAGAGTGTACTTCAACGGCTGGGAGGACAAGCTGTTCTACATCAACAACCTCTTGCCCGGAGGAGTAAAGCTTGCATACATGGCGCATGCGATGTACGGCGACCTCTTCGACAGGGAATGGGCTGACGGCATCCTCAAGCAGTACATCGATCTCGGAACGCTCCCTCTCGAGGGACAGACTCTCGATTCGATCCTGGCATTCATCCAGTTCAGCGACTACAAGGCCGCTGCCGGAATCGCCTGAAACGATTTCTGAAGGGGGCAACCCCTTCATCCCAATTGATACCATGGAACAGACGGACGATAAGGCAGGCATTATCCGGGAATATCATCATCAGATATTCAGGAAGGTTATTGTTTTCATCGCATCCGTCCTTGGTATCATCTTCTTTGTAGGTCTGTTCTCGATTGATTCCTATCCCGGCATCGACCTGAGAGAGACGTACGAGATCATCTGGAACCATATCATCGGCAACAGCTACGAACCGCGCAGCCTTTACTGGTGGGCAGACCGTCACATCTGGGGTACGGCCATGCCGCACATCATCGTGGCCATACTGGCTGGTGTGTCGCTCGCCGTCTGCGGAACACTCATGCAGTCGCTCATGGGAAACCCTCTGGCGGACCCGTACAGCACAGGTATATCCTCCGGAGCATGCTTCGGAGCGGTATCGGCGATCGTCATGGGAGCCGTCGTATTCGGATTCTCCAATCAGTATGGGATCGTCGTGAATGCATTCATCGGAGCGATGATTCCTGCCCTGCTCATAATCTACCTCTCATCCCGGATAAGGATGACCCCGGCGACCCTGATCCTGCTGGGTACCGCCATATCATACTTCTTCAATTCGCTCATCACGTACATGATGGTAACCACAGATGCCGATACCCTCAAGAGCGCATACATGTGGCAGATCGGGAGTCTCGACGGCATGTCCTGGGAATCCATCCCGATAATGCTGGTCGTGACCATCCTCGGATCCGTATTCGTCGTGTTCGCGGCCAATAAGCTCAACGTAATGTCCTTGGGCGAGAACAGCGCAAAGAGCCTCGGCATCGATGTCCAGCAGTTCCGTACGATCTGTCTCGCAGTGATGGCGATAATGACCTCAGTGATCGTCGCATTCACGGGAATCATCGGTTTCGTAGGTTTGGTTTCACCCCATATCGTCCGTTTGCTGGTAGGTTCCGATAACAAGTTCGTCCTGCCCATATCGATGGCATTCGGAGCACTGCTCCTGCTGGTCGCTGACTATCTTGCGTTCCAGCTTTCCAACATACCTGTAGGGGTCGTAATGAGCGTCATTGGAAGCCCGATATTCCTCATACTAATCATCTACCATACGAAGAGCAAGGGGGCGGTCTACTGAGACCCCTGTCCGATGAAGAGCTTAGCAGGCAGTACAGGGCCAGCAACCGGAAGAAACTGGCCTTCATGCTCGTCAGTTTCGTTCTGATAGTCATCTCGTTCTTCATCACCCTGGGCTTCGGAGTCTACCGCATCTCGATCATAGATGCGGACATCGCATTCATAGACCATCTTCTGGGTAAGGAACTCGATCCGAACGTGGAGGAATACGTTTGGAACACTAGGGTCCCCCGTGCAATCGGTGCGATATTGGTCGGAGCGGGCCTCTCTGTGGCGGGAGTGGTCATGCAGAACGACTTCAAGAACCCGCTTGCGGAACCATACACGATGGGGATATCGTCCGGTGCTTTCCTCGGTGCCACACTATCGATCATACTCGGGGTATCGATCATACCGTTCGTCTCGAGTGACTACATGACGGTAGCGAACGCTTACCTGTTCTCCTTGATACCGGTCGCCGTTCTTGTCTTGATATCCAGATTCAGGAAGCTCACCCCTGCTTCGATGATACTCATCGGTATCGCCGTCATGTTCCTGTTCAGTTCCATCAGTCAGATCCTTATGGTTACCGCACCTTCGGAGAATCTTGCCGATGCATATGCCTGGAGGGTCGGATCCCTTGACAGGCTGAGATGGGAGAAACTCCCCATCGTTGCCGTATCTACCGTCATCTTCACGGCCCTGATCTGTCTGTTCATTAAGAAGCTCAATGTGATGTACATAGGCGACAGGAGCGTCAAGACCGTGGGCGAGAATCCCCCTCAGATACGGATCACGACCCTCGTCCTAGCGTCTTTGCTCACGGCAGGTATCGTGTCGTTCACCGGTACCATCGGCTTCATAGGACTGGTCGGTCCGCACATCGCACGCATCTTCGTGGGATCCAACAACCGTTATCTCATACCCGCATCAGCCTTCTTCGGGGCCGCATTCATCCTCATTGCCGACAGCATAGCCAAGATATCCGGTGTCAATGGTCTGCCGGTCGGTGTCATCAGCTCCATGATTGGCGGACCTCTCTTCATTTGGATCCTGATAAAACAAAGGAAGAGTGCTTGGACCTGATTCTGTCCCATTCTTTCCATTTTCCTCCGGACCCATCAAATCATGGCGAGAGTGCAGGCCGGAAGATACCGTTTCCGTCCTAGTATCGGGATGAACAGGTAATCCTTATTGTCTCAAATAAGAGATTCCCAAATCGTATAACTATACCACGATCGGGGTTTGCTCTTACGGGGACGCCCGCGGGGATTCTTCACGGTTATGATGTCGGGAATCAGCCCCAGATCTGTCAGGATCTCACTGTCCTTCACAGTGAGTCTCACCAGGTTCCATTTGCCGTCTATGCGTACCTTCTTCGCCCTTTCCAACACGGCCATGCTCTTCCCGTAACTGAGGTTGTCCAATGACTTGGCCGAATCGAATCTCTTCAGTATCCTGCAGCTGATGATGCTCGACAGGAAACAGACGAACTCCGAAGAGATCACGGAATAATCGGAATGCACCCGGGTCTCGTCGAATTCGTTGACGTCCTTGTAGTAACGGAACACCATCTCGATCAGCCAGCGTTCCTCATAGGCTTTGTAGATGAGTTCGCAGGGACAATCGTAATCGGATTCGAATACTATCGTTCCGAACTCCTCCCTCCTGGCTTCGTGGTCTTTCGGATCGTAATCATCTTTGTTCTTCTGCAGGTATGCGTATTCCTCGTTGGCTGCCTTGGTGGCGTCCCTGAACGAGTACAGCCATTTCCTCTCGTTGTTGATCTTCGCTTTCCTGCAGATGATCTGCGGATTACCGTCCAGGGACATCTCGAATTGATACATCTCGTAATGGTCGATGAGTGCAGCGTCCCTTTTCAGCGGGAGTAGATAATGGAGTTCCGGATTATCCGCGAAGACCTGATTGGAGGCTTTTATCGTGGATCCCTTGTCCGCTATGATCAGGCCTTTGGAGATCCTGTTGGTGTTCAGGAAGTCCTTGAAAGCCACGATGTCCAGCATGTTGCCCGGATAGATCTTGGAACACACAGGCTCACGGGTCTCCACGTCGTAGGCATACAGCACCGAGATGTCCCTGGCGTCCTTGGTACGGGCCTTGCGGGAGTAATTGGACAGGGAATTGACGGTGCTCTCGTCTGATTTCAGGGTACCGTCTATCACGAGATGGTGGGATTCCTGCAGTTTCGCGACACGTTTACGCATGTACTCCACGATCTTGGAGTACGTTTTCCCCACATCCTTGTGGAACTCGGATACGGTGTTGCGCGACAGCGCAACACCGGGATACATCTCCGAAAGGAACGAGTTGTCGTAAGCATCCTTCAGCTCGTCGTCCTTGATACCATGGTAGCATACCCTGAGGACTGCCATACAGTACAGCTTGAGTGCGTCGTCCCTGTGATATACTTCGCACAGCTCGTCCAGGAGGTCGGATGAGCAGTAGGTGACGAATTCTATGTTGGCCCAGTCCTTGATGTCCACCGGACTCTCCGATACCCTCTGTTTCTCATCGATCGGAACGTATTCTCCGTTGATTATGTGACCTATGATCGGACCTTCGACGGGTACCCTGCGCCCGTCGATGTTCCTGCAGCCGATCCTCGACCTTACTGCGTATTTGTCCTTATCCTTCCCGTATGCCACCACGACCGTGTTAGCAGGTCTCTCGACCTTCCTGATCTCTTCCGGAATGCCCATCTTACCACTGTATGTGTATAGTACTATTAGTACTTATATTACACTATACCGACCTTCCGCAGAACACGAAATCGCATCGATAATTGGCCTCGGAAACAGAGAAATCGGAACTGTCCAAGACATGACCCAGTAAACGATATCGGATCTGCACGAAAACCTTGGGATTATCGTGAGAAATCCCCCGTTCCATAGATCGAGATTTATGAAATGTATAGTTGTTCAATTTAGGAAATTCTTATTTAGGTGACGTCCAAATACTTCGATGGGGAGGTACACTCAGTGTCAAAATTAATATATATTTTAACACAGTAATAAAAGCATGGACTATTCTGATTTCCCCAAGACGGACCGGTTCTTCGGAGGATCCGAAAGGAAGATCGCCGTGAGGATAAACGGCGAACAGTGGATCCTCAAATTCCAGTATGACGACGGGATGAAGATCAGATACAATCACGTATCAGAGTACATCGGCTCTCATGTCTTCGAATCTCTCGGTTTCGATGTTCAGAGGACCGAATTGGGCATATATCACGGGAATCAGGTGGTAGCTTGCAGGGATTTTGTCCCCGAAGGGTGCATGTTCGTTCCTTTCAACGATGTGGGCGAAAGCACCCTCGAACAGGACAGGGGCCGCTTCCAATATTCATACGGCGACATAATGGACATGCTCCGCCTCAACACGAAACTCACCCGTGTCGATGAGACTGTGCGTTCCTTCTGGGATACGTACATAGTCGATGCGCTCATCGGTAACTTCGACCGCCACGGGTCCAACTGGGGATTCCTTAAGTGCGGCGGCAGGTACAGGTTGGCACCTGTCTTTGACAACGGTTCCTCCCTCTACCCCCAGATGATCGACGAGGATATGATGCGCGAAGTGATGTCTTCAGCGGAACTCACGGCGGACCGTGTCTACCGTTTCCCGACCTCACAGATAAAGCTGGGAGGGAGCAAGAGCTCCTACCACGACGTGATCTCGAGTGGCGATTTCCCCGAATGCAACGATGCATTGCTCCGCGTATTCCCCAGGATAGACCTGTCCGAGTTGGATGCCATCGTCGTATCCGCGCCGTTCATTAGCGAAGTTCACAAGCGGTTCTACATGCACATGCTGAGGGCAAGATACGAATTGATTCTCAGGCCGGCATACGAGAAGGCGATAGGATGAACAGCAGAACCGAATCGGCAACCATCGTCTGGACGGACGATCTGGGGATAAAATATAGCATATGCAGGCTAGACTACGAGGAGTGGGACGACGGTATGTTCGAATACAGATTCGTCCCGGATTATCACGTCCTCGAT
>JAFPVN010000027.1 GCA_017395275.1 Candidatus Methanomethylophilaceae archaeon
AGAAGGGTGTTGCCGACCCCGTCGGAAAGAACACCAAGAAGACGCTGGAGTCCCTTGGATTCAAAGGGGTCACCGCGGTCAGGTCCATCAAGTTCTTCGAGATGGATATCGACGCCCCCGCCGACAAGGCCAAGGCCATGGCGGAGGAGATGTGCGAGAAGCTCCTCGCTAACCCCGTTATCGAGAACTACTCCGTCACCGTGAGATGAGCCAGATGTCAGCAGATAGGCTCATGATCAAACGCGATGTGCCGTTCCCGCTCTACGACATCGACGTGCTCTCCGCCACCGACGACGAGCTCAAGCAGCTGTCCTCGGAGCTGGGGCTCAGTCTTTCGCTGGACGAGATGAAGGTCATCGTCGACTACTTCAAAAAGGAGGGCAGGAACCCCACCGACATAGAGCTGCAGTCCCTCGGCCAGGCATGGAGCGAGCACTGCTGCTACAAGAGCTCCAAGAACATCCTCAAGGAGTTCGTGTTCGCCATCGACCACCCCGACATCCTCTCGAGAGGGGACGCAGGGGTGATGGTCTTCGACGACGACTACGGATACGCGCTGAGGATCGAGAGCCACAACCACCCCTCCGCGATTGAGCCCTACGGAGGCGCCGCCACCGGAATCGGCGGTATCCTCAGGGACGTAATATGCATGGGCGCGCAGCCCATCGGACTGGTCGATCCCCTCTGCTTCGGGCCCATCGACACCGACAAGGAGCTGCCCAAGGGGATCAAGCACCCCAGGTATCTGGCGAGCGGTGTGGTCTCCGGTATCAGGGACTACGGCAACCGTATGGGAGTGCCGACCATATCCGGAGGATTCTTCTTCGATGACAAGTACACCGGAAACTGCCTGGTCAACGTGGGATGCCTCGGTATCGTGAAGAGGGACGTCCTTATGAAGAACTACGCCGGAGGACCCGGCGAGGTCATGATCCTCCTCGGAGGATACACCGGACGCGACGGCATCCACGGGGTCACCTTCGCATCCGCTGACCTCACCTCCACATCGGATAAGGATTCCAGGGGGGCCGTCCAGCTCGGGGATCCGATCACAAAGGAGCCCACCCTCCACGCCTGTATCGAGGTTGCTGAGAAGAAGCTCATCACGGGAATGAAGGACCTCGGAGGAGGAGGTCTCAGCTGCGTCATCGGAGAGATGGCGCTGGACGCCGGATGCGGCGCAGACGTGGATTTGGACAAGGTCCCGCTCAAGGAGGCCGGACTCGCGCCCTGGGAGATCTGGGTGTCCGAGTCGCAGGAGCGCATGATGGTCACCTGCAAACCGGAGAACGTCGACAGGATCCTGGAGATCTTCGACATGTGGGACGTACCCGCGACAGTGGTCGCGAGAACGACCGACATCCCCCACACCCGCATATTCTGGAAGGGGGAGCTGATCTTCGACATGGACCTCAAGTTCCTCACCGGCGGACCGGTCTACGACCGTCCGTACGAGCTCCCCAAGACCTACTGCAAGTGCAGGGAGTCGTTCCCCATACTGCCCTCGAACAACGAGGTCATCCTGAAGCTGCTGTCCGATCTGAACGTGGCATCGAAGGAATGGGCGATCCGCCAGTACGACCACGAGGTCCGCGCGGGTACCGTCCTGAAGCCCATGGTCGGGAAGATGAACATGACTGGACCCGGGGATGCCACGGTGCTCATGCCCGTCCTCGGAAGGTGGAAGGGTCTCGCGGCGGCCGTCGGATGCAACCCGTGGTTCTGCGAGGGGGACCCCTACAAGGGCGGTATGGCCTGCATCGACGAGACCTGCCGTAACATAGTCGCCGTCGGAGCGAGGCCCCACGCTTTCACCGACTGTCTGAACTTCGGAAACCCCGAGATCCCCGAGAGGCTCGGAGTGTTCAGGGAGGCGGTGAGGGGACTCGGAGAGATCTGCAAGTCGCTGGGTCTTCCGATCCCGTCGGGTAACGTAAGCTTATACAACGAGGCGCCCGGAGGACACCACATCCTTCCGACGCCCATGATCCTGGGGACCGGACTCATCGACGACGTCCGCAAGGCCGTCTCCGCGGACTTCAAGGAGGAGGGCGACAGGATCTTCATCGTCGGTTCCACCAAGGACGAGATGGGCGCATCCCTGCTGTTCCGCAAGTTCGGCGGAATCGAGGGAGACGTGCCCGGAGTGGACATCGACAACCTCAAGAAGCTCATGGACAAGATGCTGTCCGCCATGGATAAGGGATTGGTGCGCGCATGCCACGACTGTTCCGACGGAGGAATGGCCGTCGCCGTCGCCGAGATGTGCATCTCCGGAGACATCGGAGCCGAGCTCGACCTCAGGGACATGGGCCCGCTGGACGACGCGAGGAAACTGTATTCGGAGAGCAACACCCGCTGGATCGCCGAGGTGAAGGAGAAGGACGCGAAGGCGTTCCAGGACATCATGGGCGCCGATGCGGTATGCATCGGAAGGACCGGCGGAGACTCCCTGAAGGTGGCGTCCGCGGGCGTATCCCTTTCCGTCAAGGACATGAGGAAGGCGTGGAACGATCCCGTCTGGAACATCATGGGGGGAGCGCAATGAAGGCATCCGACGTCAAGGTATGCGTTATACGCATCGAGGGAACGAACTGCGAGGACGAGATGGCAGAGGCATTCAGGATGGTGGGCGCCGCGCCCGAGAAGGTCCACCTGAAGCAGCTGACCGGACAGGCTCCCGCCGACATGAGGCGCAGCCTCGAGGATTACGACATCCTGGCATTCCCCGGAGGATTCTCCGCGGGGGACTACATCCGCGACGGAGCGATCTTCGCCGCGAGGATCAAATCCGCCATCGGACCCCAGGTAAGGAAGTTCGTCGAGGCTGAGAAGCCCGTGCTGGGCGTATGCAACGGATTCCAGATCCTCGTGGAGCTGGGACTGCTCCCGGCCATGGAGGACTGCATGACCCCAGTCCCCACCGCCGCGCTGTACACCAACGACTCCGCAAGGTTCGAGTGCAGGCCCACACTGCTCCGCAACGACAACCGCGGCAAGTGCATGTTCACCTCGGCGTTCAAGCCGAAGCAGGTCGTCATGTTCCCGTCCGCCCATGCTGAGGGTAAGCTCATGAGCATGGACCCCAAGTTCGTGGAGAAGCTGGAGGAGAACGATCAGGTGGTGTTCAGGTACGTCGGCCCCGACGGAAAGGCACCCGTTTACCCGTGGAACCCCAACGGATCCCCCTCGGACATCGCGGGTATATGCAACCCCGCGGGGAACGTCATGGGACTCATGCCCCACCCCGAGCGTGTGCTCACCAGGTTCACCCACCCGGACTGGACCAGGGGATACACCTCCGAGGAGGGAGACGGTCTCCTGGTGTTCAGGTCCGTCATGCAAAAACTCGTGAAATGAAACTGGAATCGGGACTGGGCCGCATCAGGGATATGAAGCACCCTCTAGCGGTGCTCATCCTCGCCGGTCTGGCGGTGCGGCTCGTCCTGATGCCTCTTTTCTCGTTCAACATAGACCTCACCTACTGGATGAAGGTCTTCAACCTCATCGACGGAGGCAACGACCTCTACTCGATAGGTGGATACTACTACACGCCCGTATGGGGGTACATACTGGGCGCCATGGACATGCTGGCACATGTCCTCGGGTTCACCGATTTCGGTACGCAGGTGCCCGAGTTGTACCCCTACGTGGGGATGGACTACAGCATATCCCCGTATGTAACCTCAGTATCGTTCAACGTGCTGGTGAAGGTCCCGCTGATCCTCACCGACGTGGCGGTCGCGTATCTTTTGTATACATTCGTGATGAGGATATCCGACGACAGGAACAAGGCCCTGCTGGCCTGCGCCCTGTGGGCGCTCTGCCCCCTCACCATACTTGAATCGTCGGTGCACGCGATGTTCGACAACGTATCGGCGATGTTCATGCTGATATCGTTCATAGCGGCATACGACAGGAAGTACCTCCTCGCGGGCGGAGTGTACAGTCTTGCCATCCTCACCAAGTTCTTCCCGCTGTTCTTCATATTCCTGCTCCTCGCCATCGTGGTGAGGAACGAGGGATTCAACATGCGCTCCATAAGGAGCATCGCTATGGCGATAGCATCCGCCGTGGCCGTTATGCTCATCGTGGAGCTCCCGGCGATAATCAACGGACAGTTCTGGGAGTCCGTCAGCTTCATGACCGAGAGGATCGGACTGTCCGCATCGACACTGGAATCCCTGGGCATCTGGCTCTTCGTCGGCCTGGGCATACTGGTTTTCCTGGTCGCGGCGGCCGCGCATTACTTCTGCAGGATCCGTCCCGACATAATCCGCTCGAGGTTCCTCGAGATATCAGACGAGGACAGGAACAGGAAGGTCCTGAAGGTCATCAAGGTAGTAGCGGGAGTGATGACGGCATTGATCCTGCTGTATTCCGCGTATTCAGTAATCAAGGCCGAGGGCACCCTCGTGGACATATTCAACGTGTTCGCCAAGAGGGTCGTGCTTCTACTGTCAGTATACACCCTTCTGCTGGAGGCGTATATCGCGTACAGGTTCCTGTTCAGCAGGAGGGAGGGCATCATGCCCTACATCTACGCATTCGCCATGTCCGCAACGGTCATATTCCTGTGGCCCCCGGCACCCCAATACGCGATCGTGATCGTCCCCGCATTCGTCCTGCTGGCGGTGTTCGACGGCAGGTTCGTGAAACCGTTCGTGATCATGACGGTGCTGATGGCGCTCTACGACATCGTGCTGGCGGGACCGTCTGCGGTGTTCTCCCTGGCGGTGTACACGAGTCTCATGGACATCTCGTCGCTGGTGCCCATGGTGGAGTTCGTCACATCCTACATCTTCGGCGAGCTCCCCACCATCGCCCCGTTCATGCTGGTGTTCGGCGGGGCCTCCTACGTCTCGTTGCTGTATCTCATCTACAGGGGGATCATCCTCGGAAGGAGGGGATCCGAATGAAGGCTATCGCCGTCATACTTGCGGTATCCTGCGCCCTCATGGCCGCTGGAGCGGCGGTGGCGTACTGCTACCACCCCGACACCGGATTCTCCGTGACCGAGGACGGTTCCGGGAACGCGACCGTATCCGTATCGGGTTCCCTGCCCGCGGACGTGAACTACCGTCTGCTCTCCGGCACCGATATCCCGGAGAGGATCTACCTGTATCTGGACAGCGACTATTCCGGAGGCATGGTATCGTACAGGGACCAGGACAGGATGCTGTCCTCCATCAGGGATATGATGCGCGAGTGCGGGTATTGCAATGCGGAGTTCATTGATTCCGCACGTCTGGCACAGCTGTGCTCCACGCCATCCGAGGCTCCCAAGAGAGCCATAATGATGATCAGCGGGGCGGTCCCGGAGAACGTCTATCCCGATGATTCGAACAACGGACTGGAGACGTGGATGGCCAACGGAGGAACCCTCTACTGGGCGGGACCCGATATGGGACTCTACAGGGCGGACGCCCACAGAGACAACGTCAAGGTGGAGGGCGGAGGACGCTTCGGCGACAACATCAACAATTCCACGGAGAAACCCTGCCTCGTCGGGAAATCGTCCGACATCTCCAGGGCCATGGGATTCGCCGGAGGCCACGCGGAGTTCGGTCTGAAGGCCGACTATCCCGGAAGCGCGGTGATAGGTCTCTACGACGAGTACTCGTCGTTATCGGTCGTACCCGCCGGCGCGGGAAGGATCTTCGTGCTCGGCTGTCCGATGTCCTCGCTGGACGTGGAGAGCCTGTACTCGTATGTGGATATGGTCGTCTGCGGGATAAACGAGGATACCGTCGTGAAGGACACAGGCTCCTACCATAAGGGATACGGCAGCGGATCCTTCATGGTATCCGGTGTGAGCGTTGGTGACGTGCTGTACGTGACCTCGGGCAAGCCCGCCTCCGTCAACGGAAGGGCGTTCCTGCTCTGATCAGAGGTCCACGATGACGTCGACGAGGTCGCCGTCGCTCAGGCTGAGCGTGCGCCTGATGTGGTACTGGCAGATGATCTCGATGGTCTCTCTGTAATGGGACCTCTCCGGAACGACTATCGCGCATTCCAGGTTCTTGATCTTCGCCTTGTAGGCGATGACGTTGCCGAAGGTCCTGCCCTCGCTGACGAACCCGTTGATCATGATGCCCTTGCTCTTCCTGATGACGTCCAGCTTGCCTACGTCCTCGGGCACGATGTCGAGGTTGAACGTCCCCTCGAAGGGCGTGAATCCCAGTTGTTCCTTGATCTGGTCGCTGTAGCCGGGCTGGCAGATGTAGTAGCCGCCCTCTCCCATACCCTGTGCGACCTTCCCGTGGATGATCATCTTGTCGGTGTTCTCGAACACCTTACGGTATTCCAGGTACTCCTTTTTAAGGAGTTCTGCTCCCTTTGGAGTGATGCGGATCTGCTGCTTCCTGGCTCCGACGTCGCGTTCGATGTATTTCGCTTCCAGGAGCTCCAATATGCGCTTGGATGCCGATTGTTGGCTCATCTCGAGCGCTTCGCCGAGCTCCCTGGAAGAGACGGTTACGCTGTCCCTGAGTCCCCCTAGCAGTGCTATCCTCCTCAATGCGAAGGTGAACTTCTCTTCCATGCGCGCGCCTACTATTTAGGCGTACTTAAACTTTTATGAGGGCACGGACCGTCCGAACGGCGTTCCATAGGTCTTCGATAGGGAAACGTACTGAAAAGTGGGTGGGAAAGGGGTTTGCCGGAGCCGAACCGGTGTTCAGGCTCCGAACCAGTTCTCTGACCTGAGACAGAGGAGGACGTTGACGAGAACGAGGACCGCCGCTATGACCGCTACGATCGTGAATGCGATGGAGAAGATCTCCACGATTGCGCCGAAAGCGACAATGGCGATGATGACGAAGCACATGAGCTGCATCATGGAGACATTCCACTGGCCGTTCTCCTTGAATCCGCCTGCCAGTGCAAAGAACAGTACTGCGACGACGAGGTACATACAGCAGGTACCGAGAACGTTAGTGCTGTCGATACCAGTGAACTGCGCCGCCATGAATCCGATGGTGATTGCGCCGGCGAGTGCCGAAATGATCGCCGCCACCGTGAGACTCTGATTTCTGTTCTGCATGGTTTTCACCGTTTATTGGATGTCGAATGTATTCCTTATAATTAAAGGGTTGGGGACGGGCCGGGCCCGTCCCGCTCATTCAGTCTCGGGCACTCCGATGTATTTCAGCGCCTGGATGAACACGGCAGCGAACACGAACGCGGGCACGCATATGGTCCAGCTGATACCGGTGACATAAGCACCGACGAACGCCAGCAGGGCGATCCCGGTGAGTCCCGCGGTCAGGGTGCGCCTGCTCATCATGTCGTCGTAGAACATCGCGATGACCGCGATGACTCCGAGTCCGATGAAGACGTACTGTCCGATGTTGTGGGCGGCGAAGCTCTTGTCCAGGAATCCCATGACCATGAGCCCTACGCCCGCTCCGATGAGCAGTATGCCGGCGAACTCCGCGAACTGCGAGTTCCTGGCCCTGATGAGTCCGTATCCGAACAGTGCCAGGAAGAATCCTCCGACGAACGTGGCGATGAACGCGCACACCTCCGTGCCTCCGGTGATGACCGAGAGGTCGGAGAGGGTGACCGCATCCGCATCCATTCCGGAGATGACGATGGCGAACCCGAGTCCGATGGCGAAGATCGCCGCGGCGATGGTTCCCATGAGGCTGACGAATCCGGAGCCGATCTTCAGGCCGTTCTTCCTGCACTCCTCGTCCACCGCGTCGAAGGTCGCGTCGGATTCCTCATCGGGCTTGCCGGTGAGCAGGCTCACGACCACGATGGCGATGAATGCGAACACGAATCCGGGCAGGAGCTCGTAGAGTCCGGTGACGGGTGTGTCCATGATGAACTGCTTGGTGATGATACCGCTCCTGAAGAAGGTGTTCCACAGGACGACGGTCAGGAATCCGGTGAGGATACCCGCGACCGCTCCCTTACCGTTGGTCCTCTTCCAGAACAGCGAGAGGATCATGAGCGGACCGAACGCGGCACCGAATCCTCCCCATGCGAAGGACACGAGGTTCATGATCGAGCTCTCGGGGTCCAGCGCGATGAGCGCGGCGACGATGGCGATGACGATGATGATTGCCCTGGAGATCCATACGAGCTTCTCCTCGGCGACGTCCTTGCCCTTGAAGTGCTTGTAGATGTCGTTGCTGACGGCGGACGAGGCCACGAGCAGCTGGGAGTCCGAGGTGCTCATGACCGCGGCCATCAGAGCGGCGAACAGCACACCTGCGAGAGCGGGCACGCTGACCGCCCAGATGGTGTTGACAGCCTTGATGAATATGAGCTCTGGGTTGAATCCGTCGATGGTGGTACCGTCGGCCGCGATGAGTCCCTCGCTGGCCGCCCATGCCCTTCCGATCAGACCGATCATACAGGCGCATGTGAGTGAGATGACCACCCAAACGGTGGCCACGCGCCTGGAGATCCTGATCTCGTCGGGGTTCTTGATGGACATGTAACGCACGGCGATGTGGGGCATACCGAAGTAACCGAGTCCCCATGCCAGACCCGACACGATCGCGATCCATCCGCAGGAGATGAAGTCCAGCGAGAATCCGGGGTCGGTACCGGTGATGGCCTTGACGGCCTCCGTCGCCTCGTGCACGCCTCCCAGCTGGTCCGTGAGCGCCAGCGGGATGATGATGATCAGCTTCCAGAAAGCATATTCAAAGGTGGTGACCAC
>JAFPVN010000320.1 GCA_017395275.1 Candidatus Methanomethylophilaceae archaeon
CCATCAGGTCGGTGAAGCCCGGAACGGTGGAGACCCTCGCGAGGATGGTCATCCTGAACTCGACGTTCCTCAAGTGGAGGTTCGCCTTCGTCGCGAAGAAGTTCGGGATCATCGAGAAGACGGCGGACCACCGCTTCATCAACTTCGGCAAGCTGTTCGAGATACATCAGGGGACGCCTGCCTACAAGGAGGCGGTGAACAAGGTCCTCTGGGAGGATCTGGACATACCGAACACGGAGAAGGTCGTCTCAATGATGGCCTCCGGCGAGATCGAGGTGATCCACCAGTCCATGTCCCGCATCGGCCTGGAGGGGATCACCCGTTCCAAGGAGCTCGTGCAGCCTCTGCGCGCCGACCACGCCATCCTGATGGCCCTGAAGAAGAGGCTGGAGGACGAGATCATGTTCGCCACATGCATGAACTGCGGCAGCCAGAGGAGATTCAGGGTCGCCGACGCCCCGGACAGATTCAGTTGCGACAGCTGCGGGGGATGCATGATAGCCATACTGAAGGAGTACGACCGCGACCTCGGCGCCCTCGTCAGGAAGCGCGACCTGGACAAGGACGAGGTGAAGAGCCGCATGAGGATGAGCCGCTGCGCCAACATCGTCAACGAGTACGGGGGCCGCGCGGCCATCGTGCTGGCGGGCAGAGGGGTCGGCCCGGACACCGCCTCCCGCATACTCCGCTCGCCGTATGTCGACGAGGACGGGTTCCTGAGGAGCATCCTGACCGCGGAGGTCGCGTACGCCAAGAACAAGCAGTTCTGGGATTGAAGACTATAGTATTCAACCATTCTTGCAGAATCGATTCCTTGGTAGGATAATAATTCCAACTGTAGAAATGTCATATTTATATACTGAACACGGTACTTTGACTTTTATGAACGACATAACTGAGGAAGAGCTGCTCAGAACCATCGAGGACAACCCGATGATCTGCACCCGCGCCATAATTAAGAAGCTCCGCCCAGAGGAGTTCAAGGACAACGCCACCTACCTTGAGTACGTCAAGGAAGTGAAACCTATTCTGTTGAAACTCTGGCACGACGGGAAGATCGTTTCCTCGAAGGTCCAGTGCTGCACATTCAATCTCAAACAATGGCAGATCGCCTGAAACAACATTAAGACTATAGTGATAGGGGGGGTCTCCCCCTGTCACCTGTTTTTATTCAGCTCCCTTAGGTCATACGGAGTCGCCTGGTACACGTAGTAGTTCAGCCAGTTGGTGAACACCAGCATCGAATAGCTCCGCCAGCTCAGGATCGGATCGTAACGGGGATCGTCGTCGGGAAAATAATTGACCGGGACCTTCGGATCTATTCCGCGATCTATATCCCTCTGAAACTCGTAAGCCAAGGTGTTGACGTCGTACTCCATATGGCCGGTGATGAAGATCTCGCCGGCATCGGATACGATGATGCCTATGTCTCCGTCCTCCGTTTTCGCGGCCACATGCAGATGGGGACATGCGGCGACATCCTCCGGGTAGACGGTGGCGTACCTGGACTGAGG
>JAFPVN010000321.1 GCA_017395275.1 Candidatus Methanomethylophilaceae archaeon
ATATCAATTGGGAGGCGTTTCATCGGACTTCGAGGTATTCACCTCCTTTTAGGCTCTCAGGGCGGGTCCGGCCGCAGAAAGGAGTCCTGCTAGCCGGACTCCAACCCCGGCATCATACGATTCCGGTTGCGGCAGGATAAAAGAGGGATGCTAACTGTAGTCTGTTAACTCCATAGACACAATGTCGCACATCGGTTAAATACAACCAACACGATTGAAAATCAGATCTTGACCGACCACCTTGCGGTGACCGTAAGAGGTTTGTCACAGCAGTTCGACTATGAGCCGAACCGCTGCGAGTGCCAGGGCGATCAGTCTGCTCAAACCTACACCCTGGCGCTTGTCCTTTTACATCAAAAGTCCCCGAGCGTCCTCTGTCCGCGCGGGGCGGGTTTCCTGACGGTGCGTGCAAGGTCGTAGTTCAGCCTCTCCAGCATGGCCTTCATGTTCTCCTCCCTCTTGGCGCTGGCGCTCTCGAATGCCTCGTCCATGGTGTTGAGCGCCACCATGACCCACACCTCACCGTCGTTCTTCCTTCCGGTACGCCCTCTCCTTTGGATGGTCCTTATGTCGGACGGTACCGGCTCGTAGAACACCACGAGGTCGGTGCTGGAGACGTCCAGCCCCTCCTCGCCCACGGAGGTGGATACCAGGATGTTGCACTCGCCGCTCCTGAAGCGGTTCAGCAGCTCGATCTGCTCCTTCTGTTTGAGCCCGCCCTTGGACTGGCCGATGAGCTTGGCGACGGATGCGTTCTGAAGCTGCGACAGCTTCTGCACCAGCAGCTCGCACATGTCCCTGTACTGGGCGAATACCATTACCTTGGACTCCGGACGGTCGGTGATGGTCTGTCTGACCAGGTCCATCACCTTCGATATCTTGGGGTGCTCCATCCTCGATTCCGAGGAGAGTCTCACGGCCTTGTTGAAGTCCTCCTTCCTCAGCAGCTCGATGGTGCTCTTGCTGGGCTTGGCGCCCCGCATCTCATCCTTCAGGCCCCTGACGTAGTTCCTGAACGGGGTCATGCCCTGGGTCTCGATCAGCATTATGCAGTGCAGGAGCTTCACGCACACAGCCTGCACCACCATCCCTCTGTAGACGTATGTGGTGCGCTGGTTGCTGCGTATGAGCATCTGGAGTGCGTTCTGTATCTCCAGCATGTAGCTTATGGACGGGGGCCTGGCGGGATTCATGAACCCCATCCTCGTCAGCTCCCTGCAGTACGAGTCCAGCAATCCGTGCAGGAGGTCGGATATGTCGGTGAGGTCCTGCGGAAGCTTCACCCCTATTCTTTTGATATACGTCTCGTAGATGAACGGAGAGACGTCGGAATCGTACTCGGTGCGCATCTCTATGTGGGTGAAGCACAGGTTCTGGCAGACCTCCATCACCTTCTCCCTGTCGCTGCCGGGGGAGGCGGTCATTCCCATGGACCTGCCGGAGGTGTTGTATGAGGCGACGGTCACGTACGCGTAGTTCCCGACGCCCCTGTGGGCCTCGTCGTATATGACGAGACCGAATTCCCTGAGGGTATATCTCTTAGTCTCGAGGTCGTGGGCCACCGATTGGGGGGTGGCGATGATGACCTCGTTCTCCGCCACCAGCTGCGCCCTCCTCTCCGGGTCCATGTTGCCGTTCATGACGGCGACGGACGTGTCGCGCAGCCACATGGAGAATGTTATGTTATGTTGATCCACCAGCGGTTTCGTGGGTGCGAGGATCAGGACCTTCTTCCCCTTCTCCAGGATGTTTGCAGCCACGATGAGGGCGACCACGGTCTTTCCCAGTCCAGTAGGGAGGATGACGAGCGTGTCTCTGTTCATGCAGCTCTCGGCCAGAAGCGTCTGATAGCGTCTGTCCTCCACCGTGTCGGGTACGATCCTTGGATGAGAGAGGTATTGCGTCATGGTTCAGAAGGTAAGGGGTTTGAAGAAGGACCCGTTAGGGTCCGTTACAGGTTTAGTGGCATCCGCCGCCGCAGGATGCGCATCCCTTGGCGTTGGGGTCGCGGATGACGAGTCCGTTGCCGTAGTTGGGGTCCTCGATGTACTCGATGACGCAGGGCTCGAGGGCCTCCTTGGTCTCGTTGTCGAAGTAGAAGGAGAATCCCTTGACGGGGAGCTCGTTGTCGCCCTCGTTCTTCTTCTCCTGGAAGGACATTCCGAACTGGGGTCCGGAGCACGCCATGCCGGCGAAGTAGATCTTGATGCCGTAACCGGTCTTGTTGTTCTTCTCGAGCAGCTGGTTGATGAAATCGACCGCTTTGTCGTCTATGGTTACCATTGTTATCGCTCCTTGAAATGCTAGTCCGTATTTCTACCTATCTATAAAGAAGGGAATGCGGTTACTGATGCATCATATTTGCGCTTCTATATAAATTTATTCCTCTTTGTAGAGGTCCTGCAGCACCCTGAACGCATACGACTGCGACCTGGTCATCGCCATGTACGAGCCAATGAACATCGCTTCCATCATCTCCGCCTTGGTCACGCCGGCGGCCTTGGCATGGGTTCCCTGGGCCCTCACGCAGTGCTCCGCCCCAAGCGCTGTGGCGGCTGCCACCGCGCACAGGTACGTGGTCTTCGGATCCAGCTTCTTGGTGTCGGCCTCCAGCGCCGCCTTGGACAGGTTTGCG
>JAFPVN010000322.1 GCA_017395275.1 Candidatus Methanomethylophilaceae archaeon
AACTCCTTGCACTCCTCGTCGGTGGCGTCGGATTTCTTCTTCTGCCATACGGGGACCATGGAGTTGATGACCTTGTCCTCGGTCTTGGTGACGTACTCCTTCTTGGGCTCGCCCTTCTCGTCCTTCTCGCCGGTGTCCTCCCAGGAACCCGACTCCACGTCCATGTGGATCGTCCATCTGATGTAGTCGGAGTAGGTCTTGATGAGGTCCTGCAGCCTGTAGGACTCGAGGAACTCGTCGTAGTCCTCGGCGTTGGTCTCGTCCTTCTTGATGTGAAGTATGATGTCTGTACCGAAGGAGTCCTTCTCGCACTCCTTGATGCTGTATCCGTCGACCCCGTCGCTCTCCCACATGTACGCGGTCTCGCTGCCATAGGGCTTGGAGATCACCTGCACCTTGTCGGATACCATGAAAGCGGAATAGAATCCCACACCGAACTGTCCGATGATGTCGCTGTCGGCACCCTCCTCGAGGGCGGTCTTGAAGTCCAGGGATCCGCTGTGAGCGATGACTCCCAGGTTCTGGTCCATGGACTCCTTGTCCATTCCGATACCGTTGTCGGATACGGTGATGGTGCGTGCGTCCTTGTCGATCTTGACGTCGATCCTGAAGTCTGCCCTGGAGACGGGGATGGACGAGTCGGTGATGATCTTGTAGTTCATCTTGTCGATAGCGTCCGATGCGTTCGAGATGAGCTCCCTCAGGAAGATCTCCTTGTGGGTGTAGATCGAGTTGATCATAAGGTCCAGAATACGTTTGGATTCGGTCTTGAACTGTTTCTTTGCCATACTATCACTTCGTGCGGATCAAGGGTCCGCGAATAACAAGGGATGGTTATTACTTCTATATAAAACAATATGTTCAACGGCCTTCATGCGGGAAATACACCGCGCCGTTCGACACCGACAATTACACTTCCACGGATGATTTCGTGGATGCCGTGTTCGAGAAGTTCGACGCTTCCGTTTACGCTCCGATGATCGTCGATACCAAGGATGTGAACTATAAGGGCGTAGACTGTAAGGAGTACACTCTCAAGGCCACCATACCCGTTTCCATCGAAGGTGTCTCATTGAAACCATTCTGATGATTCGACTCATGTCCCTGTTCCATCCAAAACGGGTTAAGTTTATATCCTATCAGAACAAAGATGAATCAGGATGCACGAAGATGGCTGAGACGGTACGTACGATGGAGGTGAGGCTGTATCCCAACAGGACCCAGGAGAAGGCGATGATCCAGACGCTGGAGCATTGCTGTTTCACTTACAACCATCTCCTCGAAGTGTGCATCGGTCTCCACAAAAAGGGGGAGAAGCATCCATCCAGATTCGATCTGAGCAGGATGGTCACGGAGTTCAAGAGGGGACATCCCGAACTGAATCAGGTGTACTCCCAGGTATTGAACGAAGTAGGGGACCGTTTATCGAGGGCATTCGACGGATTCTTCAGGCGCGCGAAGGCGAAGGAGGAGAAGGCAGGATACCCCAGGTTCAGGTCGCATACCAGGTACGACTCGTTCACCTACACCCAGAAAGGATTCTCCATCGAGAAGGACAGACTGGACCTTTCAAAGATCGGGATCATGAGGGTCGCCGGCATCAGGAAGATGCCGGGAATCCTGAAGACCTGCACCATCAAACGCACAGGCAACGGACCGCATTACAGGTGGAAGGCGCTGCTGACGTACAGATGCGATGACATGTCCACCGAATACATATTCGACGACAGGACGCCTGTCGGTATCGATCTGGGTCTTTCGGAGGTCGTGGTCACATCGGAGAACGAGCGCTACGACAACGGACACCATCTTGCCAAGGCGGAGAAGGAGATAGCGAAGATACAGAGACGGATATCTAAGCACGAGAAGGGGTCTCCGTTGAGAGAGAAATACAAACAGCATCTCTTCCACAGATTCACCCGTATGAATAATGTACGCAAGTACGAACGCCACATGATGGTAAACGAACTCGTGGAAAGACATAACATCATAGTCATCGAGGACATCCCAGTATCGAAG
>JAFPVN010000323.1 GCA_017395275.1 Candidatus Methanomethylophilaceae archaeon
CACCAGGGCGAACCTCCCGCTGTGCGCCAGGTACACCCCGTTCTGCGCGTTCGCCAGCAACGTGCGTAAGCACGGCGGGAGGATCTCCGGTTTCAGCTCCCCGGTGACTGTGACGGTGAACTTCGACTTGTTCGCATCGAGGATGTTCCTCAGGCGGTCCGTATCCTTCCTGACAGCCGCGATCATCTCGTCCGGGAGCTTCATGGGCAGTTCCGACTCTATCCTGTCCTGGAGGGCGTTCTGCATGACACGGTCGAACCTCTCCTGGGAGAGCCTCACGTATCCTTTCCTGATCTCGGTGTTCACGAGCTTCCAGTCGGTGCTCTTGATCCTGCTGGACAGCCTCAGGTAATCGGAGAAGTGCATCTCCAGCTCGGTGCTCCCGTCCTTGGCCATGACCGTGCGCGCATGGACGTCCAGCTCCTGCGCTATCATGATGATCGCGGCATGCCCCTCCTGTCCGAGGAGCTTGTTCATGCGGACGGCCTCGGCGAGGGCGTACCTCCTGGTGAGGAACTTGTCGTTGAGCGCGGAGACGAGGATCCTGGCGTAGGGATAGGACATGATCTCCATGGCCGCCTCGGCATCGTTCCTGAGGGGGTTGTAGCTGACCTCGTTGTTGACTATCGCATCCTCCACCCTCCTGGCGCCCCTCTCCCTGGCGTCGGAGAAGCCCTCCGAGGTGAGGAGGGCATCGAGTTCGATGCCGTTGTCGGCGGCGAACTGCCTCGCGGAGTTGAGGAACGGATAGCGGGCTTCGAAGCGGGCGATCATCGTATCGGCCATGAGTTTGTTGATTATTAACAGTAACGAGGGATGACGCACAAGTCAGAGGATATCACGCCTGACGGTGTACGGTACAGCATCGAATCTTCCGTCAAGGTATTCAGACAGGACGTCGGTGTTCTTCGTGATTCCTTTGAAATCCCTCAGGGAATACAGTTCGCTGCAACCGGTTTCCCTGCTTTTGTTCACGAACCATATCTGATCGCGCCTCTGCAGATTCCTGATGTCCATGAGGCCCAGGTCATGGGTGTTGACTATGAGTTGCGCACCGTTGCGGTTCATATCCGAATTGAACATATTCATGATCCATCTGGTGAGCCCATGGTGAAGTTTGGAACCGAATTCGTCGATGAACATGGTTCTGCCTTCCATGAGACAAATGGTCACTGGCACTATTATCGACAGCATTTCTTTGGTCCCGTTAGATTCGAGTTCCAGGGGAAGTACCATCTCGTTCTTCGTCCCCTTCTGATCCTCGAAAATGTGTACCAGCGATGCATCCATCCTCCTATGCTGGAATCTATCCTCTTCATCGGTCATGAAAGAATATGATTTTTCGTGGATGTTTATGTCGGTCAATCCTAGATCGGCGGCGTCCAGTGCATCCAATACGAAGGGTTTCAGCTCGGGCCGTTCATAGATGAGCTCCAGACTCCTGTCGAGGGGGAAGAAGGAATCCCCTATGATCATGACCCTGCGTATCTCTTTGAGCACGGTACTGCAGATCGGGTCGTTGAATTCCGCGGCGGACAGCAGGTAGGTGGTGGTGTCTGTCAGTCTGTTAGTCTCATCCATGCCTTCGTTTTCACCGTAGCGGTCGCGTACGAACACCTCGATGGGATATCTTTTAGGGTAGTACACGAGGCGCTCTGATTCTATGCGTTTGTCGGTGTAGGAGACGGAATAGTCGTAGAGGACGTTGTCGATCGACATCCTTACGGTCAGACGTGTAGGTTCCCCGACGGATTCCTGACAGGCTCTGAAAGGATTGTAGGGGTGGATCGGCTGGTCAGGGGTGCGTCTTTTGCTCACGACGACGATCAGGGCGGAGACTGCCTTGAACAGATAGGATTTCCCTGAGGCGTTGGGTCCGAACAGTGTCACCGATTTGAGGATGCCGTTCTTGGTCAGATCCGATCTGATGACCGCATCGGAACGGTCGGTCAGCGATGATGACAGCATGTTCAGGTGTGCTGTGTCCTTGAACGGTCCGAAGTTCCTGACGTCGATTCCCAACAACATGTTATCGGGAATGATTTTTAACTATTTGAAAATATTTTTTAAATTTGAGAAAATCTAATCGATATTAAGCATTTAATTAATCGATTTTTGAAAAATTACATCAGTCTTGGTGATTGTTCACTTCCGCATCCTGCAGATCGAATTCAATTTTTGTCGGGATCATTCTGCCGTACCCCTCGATCTCGATGCCGTTGGACATCATGTCCTTGATGTGAGCGATCGATACGGAATCCAGGATCCAGATGCCTGTTTTCACCAGTTCCTTTCCTCCGCCGATGTCGAACACCGCTCTCAGTTCAGTCATCTTGTTGGCCATTTTTCCACTCCCGGTCGTTGTTTCAGATTCTACTTGCATTCTATTTATATTTCTGGCTCTCTGACTTCTAGGGTGGTCGGACACGGAGCAATCCGACGAGGAACGAAGCTACGGTAAGATTGCCGTCCGAGGTATCTGTTTCAGGGCGGAGCAGTATCCCGTTCCGGGCCGGACCGTTGTCATCGTCTGCGATCATATGATGCCGAAGGGTCGTTTCCCGAAGGATATGCGATAATTCCAAGATTGCGTATTATGCGGATGTTCACGAACATTCAGACTTTACAATTATAACAATTATAACATTGTTATATTCAAATAATCGGAAGGATATGGGATATCGATGACCGTATCCATGCGTTCCGCGACATACAGGCTCTACCCGAGGAGGGAGCAGGAGAGGAAGATGATCCGCTTCCTGAACGGGACGCGCAGGGTGTACAACCATTTGGTCCATGTATGCAGGAACTGCATATCGTTGGGTGTGTCGATCCCTACGGAGTTCGAACTGATGGGGATGGCCACCAGGATGAGACAGGAGGAGCCGGATCTCCAGGACATACATTCGCATTGCTTCGCATCGGTGGCAAAGAGAGTCCATAACGCGTTCATGGGATGGATGAAGAGGCACAAGGATGGTGTGGGATTCCCGAGATTCAGGTCGTATAATATGTTCGATTCGTTCACTTACACTCAGAATACCGATTATGCATTTGTGGGAAAGAACGGCGAGAAGGACAGGAGGGAACGCGTCCGTCTGGGGATGATCGGTCTCGTGAAGTTCTCCAATCCGTTTGTCATCGACGGGGAATGCAAGACCGCCACGGTGTACAGGAAGAGGATCGGGAACCATTACGAATGGTTTGTCACCATTGCGTATGCCGTAGAGGATCTCATGAAGGATACCGAGTTCATGGATCCGCTGATGGCGAAGAGGGATGTCGGCCTTGATCTCGGACTCGAGAATCTGGTAACGATGTCGGACGGAACGGTGATACCGAACGACCGCACGTACAGGAAGAAGGAGAGGGAACTCGC
>JAFPVN010000324.1 GCA_017395275.1 Candidatus Methanomethylophilaceae archaeon
CCGCCGAGACTTAAGAACTCCCGATAGGGAACAAACCATGCATTTCCACATGAGACTAGCGATAGCTATGCAATCCTTTATCAAAATCTACTGAATATAGGGGTCGCAGGTCACCTCATCAATTGGAATAAATGGAGAAGTGGTTGACAGCGTGCCCGAATTCCCGTACGCTTGCGCAATACAGTACAAAGGGGTACGCGGGCGGACTTTACTGCCGGGTTCGGAATGGGACCGGGTGTGACCCCGCCGCTATGGCCGTCATACCGAAACTGAGCATACGTCCATAGTATATAATCTTATCCGTAGTAGGTCTCGTCGTGGTCGAGGACGTCGTTCCAGAGCTTGATCGTCTCCTCGGCTTCCTCGTTGTCCATGACCTCGATGGCGAATCCAGCGTGGATGACCACCCAGTCGCCGATTTTGGCATCGACCATGGAGATGTTGGTCTGCTTGATGACTCCGCCGAAGTCGACGTCGCCGGTGTCGCCGTTGATGGCGACGAGCTTTCCGGGAATGGCTAGGCACATCTTCTCACTCTCCCATGACCTTGAGGATGGCCTCGGCGAGCTCTCCGTTGCACGCTTCGAGTGCGGCGACGGCCTTCTCCTTGTCGCAGCCCGTCTGGGCCATGACGAGTTCGATGTCCTCGGAGTTGAACTTCAGCGGTGCGGGAGCCTCTCCGGACGATCCGAGGGGCCTCTCGAAGCTCTCGCCGTCCACCTGGAAGGACTTCTGTCCCTTCATGGTCATGACGTTGACCGATGCGGGCGAGATGACGATCTCCTTGTCCGCGGTCCTGATGATGACCTCGGTGACGTTGGGGATCTCCTCGTTGGTGATACCCATCTGTCTCATTGCCTGTTTCATCTGACGCGGATTGATCTTCATTCCTGCCATGCTATCCCCCATCCTCCTTATCCGTATTAAAGGGATTGGCGGATCCTCGCGACCATCGCCGAGAGAAGCTCATCCGCCTTATCGGCATCGGGAGCACCGCCCTGGGCGAAATCGGGCTTGCCTCCGCCCCTTCCGCCGAACTCCGCCATGGTGTCCGCCAGGATCCTCTTGCAGTCCACGGACCTGTTGCCTGAGGCGATCATGACCATGAGGGTCTGGCTCTTGCACACGAACGCACATACCCCGCCTTCGGCCTTGCGCTTCTCGCACAGGTCCATGACGGGCGTCTTGTCCGATGTTGGGACCACGGCGCTGTAGACCGGGGTGCCGTTGACGACCTCGGGTTCCAGGCTTCTGAGCGAAGCGGCCACGGCCGACTTCAGCTGTCTTCTGGATTCCTCCAGCTCGTGCTTCATGTTGGCCACGGTCTTGATGACGTCCTCGGGCTTGCTCCCGAGGTCGTCGATTATCTGCATGCATCTGTAGGCGAGGTCCATGGCCTCGGTCTTCCCATTGTCGCCGATCTCGAAGTGCACGGCGAACCCGTCCTTCCCGGCGGAGACCTTCCTGCTGACGAATATGGTGCCTATCTCCGAGGTCTCCATGACGTGGACCCCGCTGCAGGCGGCCCTGTCCACGTCGCCGATGTCCACGACGGTGACCTCGTTGCCCTCGATCCTCTCCAGCTTGATGCGGACGGTCGAGATCTCTGGGTCGTCCTTGCTCATGACGCTCTTGGTGACGGGGAGGTTGTCGGAGACCACCTTGTTGGCGAACCTGACCGCATCGGCGATCTTCTCCAGCGGCATGTCCCTGTCGATTATGACGTACTTGCTCTCGGGCGAGATGTAGATCTTCACGATCTCCAGGTCAGGGTCCTGGCGGTGCAGGGAGTTGAACAGGATGTGCTCGGCGGTGTGTCCCTTCATCAGGTCGTAGCGTCTGTCCCAATCGACGCCGCACCACAGCCTGTCACCGACCTTGAACTCGTTGCCTGGCACTTTGTGGACGATGTCCTCGCCCTCGTATTTCACCTCGGTGACCTTGAATCCGCCGATGTTGCCGGTGTCGCAGACCTGTCCCCCTCCACCTGGGTAGAATGCCGTGCCGTCGAGCTTGATCCAATCGCCCTTGACCTCGACGATCTGCGCCTCGAACTCCGATAAGTACCCGTCCTGCCTGAATAGCTCCTCAGTCATTTTCTCGCCTATGCCTCAAGGAACGGCGGACTACTATATCTCATGTCCGTACCGATTCTTATATAGCCGAGAGGCCATTAGACATTTGTCTAACGAGGGTTTCAGATGGCCGATTTGAACGATTTTGACGAGCTGGACAGAAGGATCATCGAACAGTTGTCCACTTCCAGCGAAGGTTCCTTCAGGCAGATAGCGAAGATCCTCGGCGTGCACCCGACCACCCTCATCCAGAGGGTCAAGAACCTCAAGAACAAGGGCGTCATCACCGGATACCGCGCCAAGATAGACTACATGAAGCTCGGTTTCGGGTACATGGGCTTCGTCAACATCTACATCAAGGGGGACATCGACCTGGTGCAGGAGACGCTCGCCACGCTGCCGCAGGTCCTGGGTGTCTACAGCGTCACCGGTGAGTACGACCTCCTCGCGTGGGTCGCGTGCAGGGACAGGGAGGAGTTCTCCAACACCATCAAGGAGATCATGGCGATCGAAGGGGTCAGGAGGACCAACACCTCGATCATCATGGACAACATCAAGGATCCCTTCGATTACGTCCCGGAACTGGTCTGACGATTGTGCCAGATATCGGAATGCATGGGCTCCCGAATCCCGACGGGCAGGCGCGGAGATGCGACTTCCCGGCGCACGCACGCCCGCAACACTTATAATAGGGTGCGACAGTCAGCCCAACCAATAAACAAACGAGGAAACGAAATGTTGAGAACACACACCTGCGGTGACCTCAGGCCTTCGGACCTGGGGAAAGAGGTTTGCCTTCAGGGCTGGGTCAGATTCTCGAGGGACCACGGAGGAGTGGCCTTCATCGACCTTGCCGACAGATACGGGATCACACAGGTCGTCTTCGACCCCGAAGCGACCAAGGATGTGGACGTGAATGCCCTCGGAGCGGTCATCGATACCTTCTCCAGGGAGTCCGTCGTACAGGTGAACGGGACCGTCAGGAATAGGGTCGAGGGAACGGAGGACGAGCGCAACCCCACGGGTGCGATCGAGGTCCTCATCAGATCGGCCAAGCTGCTCAACAAGTCCGCCATCCCCCCGCTGGAGATCGGCGACCAGAAGGAAGGCGTCCTCCCCGGAGAGGACGTGCGCATGAAGTACAGGTACCTCGACCTCAGGAGGTCCGAGATGATCCACGCCATGGAGTTCAGGAGCAGGTTTCTGCACCTCGCCGGGCAGTACCTCGAATCGCAGAAGTTCATCGAGATCGAGACGCCCATCCTCGGAAGGAGCACCCCCGAGGGCGCCAGGGACTTCATCGTCCCCTCGCGCATACACCCCGGAACGTTCTACGCGCTCACCCAGTCGCCCCAGCTCTACAAGCAGATGCTGATGGTCGCGTCCATGGACCGCTACTACCAGGTCGCCAGATGCTTCCGCGACGAGGACTCCAGGAAGGACAGGCAGCCCGAGTTCACCCAGCTGGACATGGAGATGTCCTTCGTGGACAGCAAGGACATCCAGGACATGATCGAGGGACTGGTCGCGTTCATCTGGAAGGGGCTGTACAACGAGGACCTCCAGATACCCTTCAGGAGACTCCCCTACCCCGTCGCCATGGAGAAGTACGGAAGCGACAAGCCCGACCTCAGGTACGGACTGGAGCTCCACACCCTCACCGAGGTGGTGAAGGACGCGCCGTACAATATCTTCCAGAAGATCATCGCCAACGGCGGCATCATCACCGGAATCAACATCAAGAAGGACCTCGCCGGCGACAAGATCGGAAGGAACGAGGTCGACAGGTACATCGCCTACGTCAAGAAGATCGGAATGGGCGGTCTCACCTGGATGAGGGCCAAGGACGGCACCCTCGACAGCAACATCGTGAAGTACTTCACCCCCGAGATCATCGAGAACCTGAAGAAGGAGATGGAGGTCGAGGACGGTGACCTGCTGTTCCTGCTCGCGGGACCCAGGAAGGCCACGCTCGAAGGCGCCGGGACCCTCAGGAGGAAGCTCGCGGAGGATCTGGACCTGATCCCCAAGGGAGTGCACGACTTCTTCTGGCTGGTCGACTGCCCCATGTTCGACGTCGATCCCGTCACCGGGAAGAAGGACGCGTTCCACCACCCGTTCGTCCTGCCCGACGAGAAGTACGAGGAGGGCTTCTGCTTCGACCTCTGCCTCGACGGCAACGAGCTCGGTTCCGGATCCCAGAGGATCCACGACGTCGAGGTGCAGAAGGAGGTCTTCAGGCAGCTCGGCATGTCCGAGGAGAAGATGGAGGAGGACTTCGGATTCTTCCTTAGGGCCCTCAGCTACGGAGCCCCGCCCCACGGAGGCATCGCCCTCGGTATCGACAGGTTCGTGACCATCCTTCTCGGCAAGGACACCATCCGCGACGTCATCGCGTTCCCCAAGAACAAGGTCGGTACCTCGCTCCTGGACGATTCGCCCGCGAAGGTCGACGACGACAAGCTGGACGAGCTCCAGATAATGTCGATGGCCATCGACGACATTGAGTTCGATGAGGAGGAGACGGAGGAGTGATCCTCCCTCTCCCAAACCCTTTCACATTTTAAAATAAATCGAATCCGGCACGGTTGTGCCAGATGTTGAAAAAGGAAATCGTTTCGGCTGTCAGAGCCTCGACTCGATGAGCCTCTTGGTGGCCGAGACTACGTCCGCCGATGAGTAGGCTCCGCCGGTCTGCTTCATCGCGGTACCGATGATCCTGTTGGCGGCCTTCTCGTTCTTGCGGTAGTCCTCCACGACCTGCGGGTTCTCGTCCAGGAGCTTGGAGATGATCGCATCCAGATCGCCGGACGCTTTCTCGGTCTCCTCCGCGCTCCTCCCGGTCATCAGGGCCTTGATCCTGATGGCGCATTCGGTGTCGGTCATCTTCCCGGCATGGAAATCGCAGACTATTCCCACAAGCTCACCCTTCTTCGAGGTGTCGAACTGCTTCCAGTTGGCCGTGATGGGCCCGGTGGTCCAGGTCACCGCGGTGGGGACGTCGGTCTTGGACACGAGCTCCTCGAACAGCGCCGCGAGCTCCAGGGATGTGGAGACGATCTGCTTCGCCATCCTGGCGTCCATACCGTAGTCCCTCTCGAACCTGGCGGCCATCTCGATGGGGCTCTCCCTGAGCTTGATGGATCTGGCCATGTCGCCTATGCGGTATATACCGAGGTCGGGCTCTCCGATGTAACCGTAATCCGCCTCGTACTCCTTCTTCCTGGCGGGCAGGGTGACCTTCCTCTCCTCGTCGTAGCGTCTGGTCTCGCGCTCGATCTTCCCGCCGGCCTTCAGGACCTTGGTCTGCCTGACCACCTCGTACTTGAGGCAGTTCTCGACGTTCTTCAGTCCGGTGACGTTCTTGACCTCGCACCTCTCCTTGCCGACGGAGATGTTGCAGTCGCAGCGGACGCTCCTGTCGCCGTCCGCGGGCAGGTCGATGGCGTTCCTTATGGTCACCAGCAGCTCGGACAGGAACTGCCTTGCCTCGGACGGGGAGGAGATGTCGGGTTCGGTGGCTATCTCCACCAGCGGGATGCCGCTCCTGTTGTAGTCGACGAGCGCGGTGCCGTCCCCGACCCTCTTGGTCTTCCCGGGGTCCTCCTCGAGATGGCAGCGCGTGATCCTGATGGTCTTGTCGCCGAGCTTGTACTGTCCCCTCTCCCCGATGGGCATGTCGTACTGCGTGATCTGGAAGTGCTTGCACAGGTCCGGGTAGAAGTAGGTCTTCCTCGAGAACCAGGTGGTCTCGGGGATCGTGCACCCCAGCACCTTCGCTATGGTGAGTCCGAGCTCGACGGCCTTCCTGTTGAGGGAAGGCTTGGATCCCGGAAGACCCAGACATGTGGGGCACACCCTGGAGTTGGGCCTGTCGCTGCCTTCCGTGGGGCAGGAGCAGAACATCTTCGATTTAGTGGGAAGCTGCACGTGGATCTCCAATCCGATCTTCATGCCCTCACCTCCGGTCTCACGATCTGGAAGCCCTTCTGCCACTCCTCCGCCTCGGAGAGGAGTATGTCCTCGTTCCAGTGGTCGGCCGTGAACATCAGTCCGATGGGCATCCCGTCGGAGTATCCGCAGGGCACCGAGAGGTGCGGCATGCCGGTGAGGTTCGGCGGGACGGTGAGGAAGTCAGCCTTGTACACGTCGAGAGCGGACATCTTCGCGATGTCGTCGAATCTGGGGGACACGAACGGCATGGTGGGCGTCGCTATGCAGTCGTGGTCGGCGAACACCTTCTTGTATTCCGATATGACCGACTGCCTGACCCTGAGGGCCTTGTTGTAGTACCTGTCCGCGTAGCCGACCATCCTGGTGAATGTACCGAGGAGGATCCTGCGCTTGGCCTCGTCTCCGAAGTACTTTGAGCGGAAGGATGTGAAGTAATCGTCGAATTTCAGCGAGAGGTCGCCGTCCTGCTGGCCATATCTCATGCCGCAGAACCTGGCGAGGTTGGTGGATGCCTCGGACGTGGC
>JAFPVN010000325.1 GCA_017395275.1 Candidatus Methanomethylophilaceae archaeon
ATCATCGGAGGTGAGCATCGGCCTGGAGAACAGACGGTCGAGCTGATCATCGCAGCCCAATGCGATGGTGAGGAGCCACAGTCCCTCGATAGAGATCTTTCCCGTGCGCTCGAAGCGTTTGAGCGAAGCATAGGTGACCCCGCTCCTGTCCGCCATCTCCAGCTGGCTGTACCCTGCCTTCTTACGGTATGCCCTGAGCCTATCGGCCAATTCTCTCATCCTCTCATCCAGGGATCTCTCTCCGAACAGGTCGCTGAGCTCAAGGTATTTTTTCATAGTTATGGATAATATATTAGCTATTTATAGCTATTTAAGGGATTTTGGATAATATATTAGCTATTATTGTGATAACAAATAACACTCACATCCAATGCGAATGATGGACGAACAGGTCATCTGAGAGGTCTTCCCTCGACGATCAGATGGGTCCCCGATCTCAGATATATGAGGGGTACGCCGGCCTTCCTGAGCCTCTGCCTCAGCCCCTTGTCGTTGGTCAGGGCGTAGGCGTTGAGTCTCAACGCAAGCTCTATGACCGAGGAATCCCCGTGGGCCTCGGTCTGTATTATCTCGTACTTCCTCGCCAGCTGGAGGGCGGCGTTGGCGTACTTGTGATCGAGATGCTTCAGTTCCCCTATCAGAGGGCTGGGGACGACGAAACGGACGTCCCCGAGCACCTCCTGCACCGCGTAATCGAGATTGATACGCAGCTCAAAAGGCATGAGTAAGGCGTTTGTATCCAGGACCACGGTCTGCATGGTCACTCGACGATGCCGTATCCGATGAGTCTCCACTTGTTGGAGATCCTTCTGGAGATGGCGACCCTCTGTCCCTTGACCACGCATACCGGTATCTTGAGGACGACCTGTATCTTGCCGCCCTTGCCGTTCTTGACGATACCGACGGTTGTCGCGGTACCGATGCTCAGCATGAGGGGCTCGTTGGACTTGATCTCCTCGACCTCGAGGTCCGCTGCGGATCCGACCACGCGGTCCAGGAGGACGGTGGTCATGGTGAAGTCGTGGACGACCTGCGGAAGGCTTCCGGCAATGCCGACCATCCTTCCGGTGAGTCCGTCGGATTTCGTGATCGCGGGGTCGAGCGAGGTACCTATGGAGATGAGTCCTCCGGGACCCACGGACTTGACGCTCTTGCTTCCGGCGAAGAGCGAGACCACCTTGGTCTTTATGTCCTGCCAGGAGACCTTCCCTCCGACCTCGGTCTTCAGACCGGGGACGATGACTATGTCGTCGCCGACCTTCAGGGTACCCTGTATCAGGGAACCTCCGAGGACGCCTCCCTTCAGGTCCTTGGGGACCGTTCCGGGGGAGTTGATGTCGAACGACCTTGCCACATGCATGAGGGCGGGGGAATCCCTGTCCTTCTCGACGCTGTCGACGATGTACGTCTGTATGGTCTCGATCAGCTTGTCGATGTTGACGCCGCTGTTGGCCGAGATGGGGACGATGGGAGCGTTCTCCGCTATCGTTCCCTTGACGAACTCCTTGATCTGCTTGTAGTTCTCGACGGCCTGCTCCCTGGTGACGATGTCGATCTTGTTCTGCACGATGATGATCTTCTCGATGCCGATGATCTCCAGCGCCATCAAGTGCTCCTTGGTCTGGGGCTGGGGGCACTTCTCGTTGGCCGCCACCAGAAGGATGGCTCCGTCCATCAGTGCCGCTCCGGAGAGCATGGTGGCCATGAGGGTCTCGTGTCCCGGGGCGTCCACGAATGAGACGGCCCTGAGGAACTCGGTCTCACTGCCGCAGTTGGGGCACTTCTTCGAAGTGCTGTATGCGGCCGCGCCCTCGCAGTTGGGGCACTTGTAGAACGCGACGTCCGCGTATCCGAGACGGATGGAGATTCCTCTCTTCACCTCTTCGGAGTGACGGTCCGCCCACTCTCCGCTCAATGCCCTGGTGAGCGTGGTCTTTCCGTGGTCGACGTGACCTATCATCCCGATGTTGATCTCGGGCTGCTTAGGCACCTTCATCGGATTTACTCCGACTTGGCCTCGGCCATGGTGTCTTCGATCGACTTGGGTCCGTACTCGGAGACCGCCATGTTGATCTGGACGATCTCGGACGAGATGGCGGAACCGCGGATCGCGACCCTTCTCCTCTGGCCGGGATACTTCTCGTGGAATCCGAGTCCCTCGGAGAGGAGGAGTCCGCGCCTCTTGTTTCCGGGGAGGTCCTTCCTCATGGGGGTTCCGTTTCCGTCGGAACCGCCGGTGATCTTAAGCTTGTAACCGGGGAGACCGACAAAGATACCATCGATGATCTCTCCGACGTTTTTACCGATCAGAGAGTTCGCGTGGTGGCCCGAGACGGTAACGTTGTAGGACTTACCGGTCTTCACATCGTTGATAATGGCTTTGAATTCTACCATTTGAACACCTGTAGGGCATGGTTATCTTTGGATTGTTTATAAAGATATCGACTCCTAAAAAGATGTCCCAGTGTTTTATCGTCCATGTATACAGGAACAAAAAGTACAACAACGGTTTTACGTGTCGACGGATGTGGATACACCGGATAATATGGACCGCGATCCGAGTACACTCATCGCAGCCGTTAACAAGGCCTTAGGTCGGACTATAGATTGGCATGATTACAATGACCGCCTCATCATGCAGAAAGGATGCTACATCCTCAACAGATGGGGATACGGCCCGTACTACGGATACGGATTGTACATCCGCGGCCCTTACTCGACAGAACTGACCGATGACTGTGAGAGGATGATTCTTTCGAACCTCCGTACGGATATTCCAGAAGAGGCCCTCACAGCCCTTTCAGGCCCAAATTCTGCGCGTGCTAAGTAATCGCAATCCTGTTTTCTGATCAATTTTTCATATGCTGGCTAGGGTACGGTAAGAGGTGTTTTATACTATTACTTACATACAGTTTATGTTAGGTAATGCCATGGTTAGACCGAGG
>JAFPVN010000326.1 GCA_017395275.1 Candidatus Methanomethylophilaceae archaeon
CAGGAACGCAGCCATCGTCGCCTCGCTGGCCGTGATGGCCGTGAGGTTCTCCACCTGGATCGTCAGGACGATGTCGAACAACAGGAGCACGTAGAAGCCCACGAAGTACAGCATCGCCCCGTAGAAATGCACCGTCAGATACCTGATGAGCCACTTCGCCCAGGCTCCCTCCCATTTCGGGAGGAGGGAGAAGGCCCACTGGATAGGCCCGAAGATCGTCAGCATGCCCAGGAGGATCTGCTGGCAGTAGATGGTGCTCCACCAGCCGACCCGGAAGACGATCAAGGCTATGAGCATAATGATCTTGTCCAGGCCCACGATGGCACCGGCCGTGAGGGAGGTGAACCACAGTTTCGAGGCGTCCTTCTCCATCGCCGTGACCTCATCCACGCCCGCGTTCTCCATCGTCGCCTCGACGAGGTTCGGGTCGGACGTCCCCGTACGGGCGACATCCGCCTGCGCCTGGAGGTTCTGGTAGAGGGTGTCCCGGACGTAGATGAGCCCCTGGACCTCCTCGTACCGGTCGGTTATTTGCGACGCCTCGGCCTCATAGAGGTCGTGGGTGTAGGAGCCGATGGCGTTCGGTATGTACGCGAGGAAATCCAGCACGCACCACGAGCTGCCGCTGTTGGTGATGCCGGTGTCCGCCGGCGGATACCACCAGCAGAGGATGATGCTCACGGCCAGCGGCCGGAAGAGCTTCATCACGTCCAGCGGCTCGTGCTTGACCATCATCTTGTAGGCCATCCCGGCCGCGACGATGATCGAGAACAGGGCCGCGAGCGCCATGCACATCTGGAGGATCCACCAGAACGGGCCCTGCGACCCGGTGAAGGTCGCGTCCGTGAGGAACTGGTTCGTCTGGAAGATGACCTCGTCGATCTCTTCCTCCAGGAGGTTCACCCCAAGGTCTGATACGATGTCTGCCATGGCTTAGGGATTGGTTTGGTTAGACGTCTCCTTCCATCGGCCACGAGCCTCGGCGGCGATCTCCGCGTTGCGGTTCGGCCGCTCGAGCGTGGCTTCGAGGTGGTCCTTCGTTCTCTCGCGGGAATCCACGGTGACGATGTACGCGATGAGCGTGTTGTTCTTATCCGTGATGTCCCGGTATATGGCCAGGTACTCCTTCTTCCGCTCGGCATTGGGCATATAGGAGTTCCGGACGGCGCTGACGGCCGTCTGGAAGAGATGGTATCGCTCCTGCCAAAGGGAGAGGTCACCGGCGTTGCCGCCTACCTCAGTGAGCCGCGCGATGTTGCGGTTGAAGGCTTCCAATCTGGACTGGATCTTCGGCCCCTCCGCCTGCCAGGCAAGGTCCACCTGGCGGTCGGCCATGTTCAGGGCCTCGACCTCCGCACGCTTGGTGAGCGAGGTGTCGATCGTCTCGGAGATGCCCACCTGGACCGTTCCGTGCGCGGCCGCCTCGGAGCGGTAGCGGAGCTTGTTCGTCTCCGCCGCGTCCTGGTAATAGCGGTTGTGAACGACACCGTAGAAGGCCCTCGGTGTGAGCTCCCCGACGCCGGTCTCCATGACCGTGACCTGGTACATCTTGGTCTCGTCATGGTTGTAGGTCACGTACTGCGCCCCGGCATGGAAGAAGGGGAGCAGGAAAGCAAGTATGATGAGTATGTTCCGTTTCATTGTCATTTCCGTTTTAGTAGTCCAGGCGTCCGGCGACCCGCCATCTGCCGAAGGCGTCCTCGACGATCTCCGGGATGGTCTTCGCCTGGTAGACCTGGGCCTTCCAGTAGCCGATCCGCACCTGGATATATCTCCATGTCTCGAAATACGCCCTGTTCAGGTGCATCCGTATGTTGTCCAGAGCCCGGTTGATGGACTCGATGATCACCAACAGGTCGGACGCGCTGCAGGCGGCCGCCCCGGTCGCGTAAAGCACAAGGTCGCTGAAGGACCGGTAGATGCCCTGTCCCTCCTCGGAGAGCCGCTCCAGAAGGCTGCGGTTCACAGTGATGATGAGCTGGTCCGTGCTGACGATGTCGCCCTGGCTGAGACACTTGTCCCAGAAGGCCGTCAGCATGACCTTGTAGTCTTCTATCCGCTGCTTGAACGTCTCGTAGGTGTCGTAGGTATTCAGGGACG
>JAFPVN010000327.1 GCA_017395275.1 Candidatus Methanomethylophilaceae archaeon
GGAAGGTCCTGTCGATAGAGGAGAAGCCTCAGGATCCCAAGTCCAACTACTGCGTGACCGGTCTGTACTTCTACGACGGCCATTCCTCCGAATATGCAAAGACGGTGAAGCCGTCGGACCGCGGAGAGCTGGAGATAACGGATCTGAACAACATCTACCTGTCCAAGGACAGGCTGAAGGTGAAACTGCTGGATCACGGGTTCGTGTGGATGGACACTGGGACGTTCGACAGCCTCATGGAGGCATCCAATTCCGTACAGACCATGTCCAGGCACCAGAACCTCCTCATCTGTTCGCCGGAGCTCACCGCGTACCAGAACGGATGGATATCCAGGGACGATCTGCTGAAGGCGGCGGAGAGGTACGGGAAGTCCCCTTACGGGAAGGCGCTGAAGGATTCAGTGGAGAGTATCTGATGTCGAACTTCACCTTCACGGAGACGGAGATAAAGGGCGTCTATGTGATAGACGCCAAGGTCTTCGGCGACGACAGGGGTTACTTCACGGAGACGTACAAGAAGACCGATTTCGACGAAGCGGGACTGGTCTACGATTTCGTGCAGGATAACCAATCCCGTTCCAAGAAGGGGGTGTTGAGGGGTCTCCATTTCCAGATCAAGCATCCGCAGGCCAAGCTGGTGCGCGTGATTGAGGGAGAGGTTTTCGACGTGGCGGTGGATATGCGCAAAGGAAGTCCAACGTTCGGTAAGTGGGTCGGAGCAGTCCTTTCCGATAAGAATAAGCGTCAGTTCATGATCCCCCGCGGATTCGCGCACGGGTTCCTAGTGCTGAGCGATTACGCCACGTTCTGCTACAAATGCGACGAGGTCTACCATCCCGAGGACGAGGGCGGGATAATGTGGAACGACCCCGAGATCGGGATCGAGTGGCCGTTCACGGATAACATCCAGTTAAGTGAGAAGGATACCAAGCAGCCGCTGCTGAAGGATTGCGAGGTGAGGTTCTGATGGATTCGATGTTGGTTACCGGCGGTGCCGGATTCATAGGGTCGAACTTCCTCTACTACATGAGGAAGAAGTATCCGAAACTGCGCCTGATCTGCGTGGATTCCCTGACATATGCGGGGAACATAGAGACGCTGAAGGGTTTCGAGGGTGATGGCGACTATCGCTTCGTAAGGGCGGATATACGCGACAATGGTGCCATGGAGAAGGTGTTCTCCGAGGAGAGACCGGAATACGTGGTGAACTTTGCGGCGGAGTCCCATGTGGACAGATCCATCCTCAATCCCCAATTGTTTCTGGAGACCAACATCATCGGGACTTCCGTCCTTCTGGACATGTCGAAGAAGTATGATGTCAAAAGATATCATCAGGTATCCACCGACGAGGTCTACGGGGACCTTCCGCTGGACCGTCCGGACCTGTTCTTCACGGAGGATACTCCGTTGCACACGTCTAGTCCGTACTCATCGTCAAAGGCCGGTGCCGATCTGTTGGTGATGGCCTACATGAGGACCTACGGTCTTCCTGTAACTATTTCAAGGTGCTCCAACAACTACGGGCCGTATCAATTCCCCGAGAAGCTGATCCCCCTGATGATCAGCAACGCTCTGCGCGGGAAGAGCCTGCCCGTGTACGGCGACGGCAAGAACGTACGTGACTGGCTCTATGTCGAGGACCACTGCA
>JAFPVN010000328.1 GCA_017395275.1 Candidatus Methanomethylophilaceae archaeon
CTATCAGGAAGATCCTTGACGACAGGGGCTTCCAGTACGAGTACAGGGAGACGGAGTGCCCTATGGACGGTATCCGCGTTGCGCGCGAGATGTCCGAGACATGCGACACCATCGTGGCCGTCGGAGGCGACGGTACGGTGTACGAGGTACTGAACGGGGCGATCGACAAGGACGTGACGTACGGTATCCTTCCCTTCGGATCGGGTAACGATATCTCCCGTTCCCTTCACGTGTTCGAGAAGACGGACGAGGAGCTCGCGGACATGATCATGAATCCCAAGCCCAGGGAGTTCGACACCGGGCTGTACGACGGCAAGTACTTCGGCCTCTTCGTATCCTTCGGAGTGGTCGTCACCATCTGCCAGAAGTATCAGGCCATGAAGGCCGTCGGAAGGACCGCCTATCCCCGTGCCGTCCTCAAGGCGCTGTTCGGGCACAAGCCCAAGCACTACCACGTGAAGCTCCCCGACAGGGAGTTCGACTGCAACGCCGACTTCATCGCCGTGCAGAACGTCCCCACCGCGGGAGGAGGGCTGTACACCAACGGTACCGGTAAGGACGACGACGGGCACATGGAGCTCGTGATCCTGAACCACATCGGGTTCTTCAGGCTCATCCGCAACGCACTTGCTCTGTTCAGGGGCAAGTTCCACCTCCAGGCCAACGTGGACACGATCCCCGTGACCTCGGTCGACATCATACTCGACGAGAAGACCATCGGATCCCTAGACGGTGAGCTCGTGTGGTTCGAGCCCAACGTCCACATCGAGATGGGAAAGAAGGTCAGGTACCTTCAGTGAAAACCAATGTGCCAGACGTATGCGTCTGGCACCATATCATTTCTTTTTCTCCGCTCTCATCGGCATCGTTACTACGTATGGCGGCCGATACTTCCGTACGGATCCGTCGGATCGCTAACGAATAGTTTTAGTACTCATGCTTACATTTTATTACCGGTGAAAAACAATGGTAGCAGTACCTAAGGAAATCATCGATATTGCGGGCGAGGCCGTCAAGACCCTCGTTACCGTGTCCCCCGAGGGACAGCCTCATGCGATCGTCTGCGGAAGCATCTTCGTCACCCCCGACGGAAAGGCGGGAGTTGGCGAGGTCCTCATGAAGAGGGCAGCCGCATACCTCAAGGCCAACGGGAAGGCGTCGCTCCTGATCACCGCGGGACCCAAGTCCTACGAGCTCATCCTCGCGAACCCCGTCCGCCTCGACAGCGGAGCCGCATTCGAGGACATGAAGGCCAAGCTGGCATCGCTCAAGCTCCCGTGCTTCGGACTCTGGATGTTCGATGTCGCGGAGATCTGGAACGAGTCCGCCGGACCCGATGCCGGAAAGAAGGTCGCCTGAAACACCAACAGCCGCTCCGCACGACGGGGCGGCATCATTTTTCTATCAATTCAGAAGGACATCAGTTGGTCCAGCACCGTGATGCAGGCCATGGCCTCGACCACCGCCACCGCTCTTGGGACTATGCACGGGTCGTGCCTTCCGCCCACCGTCACCTTGGAATCGCACATCCTCTCCAGGTCCACGGTGTCCTGCTCGATGCCTATCGACGGCGTCGGTTTGAAGGCGACGTTGAACGTCACGGGCATCCCGTCGCACATGCCTCCGCAGATCCCGCCCATGTTGTTGCTCCTGGCGGAAATGCGGCCGCCGACAACGGTGTAGGCGTCGTTGCTCTGGGAACCCCTCATCCTCGTGATGCCGAATCCCTTCCCGAACTCCACCCCCTTCACCGCGGGTATGGAGAACATGGCCCTCGCGAGAGAGGAATCCAAGGCATCGAACCAGATGCCTCCGTCCCCAGGTTTGAGACCGGTGACGACGCACCCTACTATGCCTCCGACGCTGTCCTTCTGTTCCTTCGCTTTCAGGATAGCGTCGTTCATCTCGGAGTCCAGGGCAGGGGTGCATGCGCGGGTCGGGTGGACCTTGGACCCGTCGATCTCTTCGAACGAACGTTCTGCATCGTCGACGACGTCGTATATTGACTTGGTGTAGGCGGCGACGCGCACTCCTCTTTCCCTGAGCGCCTGTTCCGCCAACGCCCCTGCGGCCACGAGCGGTGCGGTCATCCTTCCGGAGAACTGCGCTCCTCCGCTGACGTCGTAATCCCTGAACTTGAGAAGGGCGGGGAGGTCGGCATGTCCCGGCCTGGGGGTCCTGTTGAACTCCGTATACGCCGAGCTGTTGCGGTTGCCGTTCCTGATGACGATCATTATGGTATCGTCGACTATGACGTCGCCGCGGACGCCGTATTCGAACTCTGGCACATCGTCCTCCTTTCTTGGGGTACCGATGCCTTCGGAGGGTTTCCTTAGCCTCATCCTCTCTGCGAGGTGATCCCTGTCGATCCTCATGCCGACGGGCAGGCCGCCCACTATGCATCCTACGCAATCGGCATGGCTCTTGCCGAAGAGACCTATCCTGAACCTGTTACCGACAGAGTACATCAGCATCTCACTCCCAGGCCGCGCATCGTCTCCGGGAATCCCGGGAACGACACGTTCCAGCAGCCGTCGTCCTCCATGACGACGTCCCCGTCGGATATCAGGGACGCCACCGCGGCGGACATCATCATCCTATGGTCTCCGTTGTGATATATCCTTCCTCCGCGGAGCCTCTCCACGCCGTTTATGACGCATCCGTCCTCGGTCCCCGTGATGTCCGCTCCCAGCGTGCGGAGCATGTTCTCGGTGAGGGCGATCCTGTCGCTCTCCTTGAACCTGAGGTGCGGTGCGCCGTAGAGCCTGCTGGTCCCCTCGGCGGTGCTCATCAGCACGCACACTATGGGGAACAGGTCTGGGATGTCGGACATGTCTATGTCCATGGCCTTCAGCCTTCCCGCGTTGGAGCATCTGACTGAGTCGCCGTTTACCTCTACTCTGCATCCGGTGTCCCTGAGGATGTCTATGATCCTCTTGTCGCCCTGCGGGTCGTTGAGATCGAGGTTCCCTACGGTGACGTCCCCCGCAAGCCCTCCCGCCACCAGCGGGAACGCCGCAGACGAGAAGTCCGCTGGTACGGTGTAATCGTATGGTATGTATCTCTGCGGGGATACGCGGAATCCCTTCTCCGTCTTTCCGACCTCTATCCCGAATCTTTTCATCATGGAGATGGTGATCTCGATGTACGGTTTGGACACGGGTTTGCCCACTAATTCTATGTCTACATCCTTCCCGATGAGCGGGGACATCATCAGCACCGACGATACGAACTGTGAGCTGGTGCTGCCGTCTATGGTGAGCCTGTCCGCCTTCACCGGCCCCCTGATGGATATGGGTGCCCTGTCGTTGTCGGACCTGCATTCCACCCCGCAGTCGCGGAGCGTCCTCAGCAGCGGTCCCATGGGCCTCTTCCTGATGGATTCGTCGCCCGTGAGTATCGTCTCGGTGCCGAACAGCGCCGAGATGCCCGACATGAGTCTGAGAGTGGTACCGGAGTTGTTCACGTCCACGGTCCTGTCCGGTCCGTGGATCCCATCTGCTTTTATCGTTAGGTATCCGTCGTGCTCCTCGACGGTGGCCCCCATCGCCCTGACGGCGTCCATGGTGGCCTTGGTGTCCAGCGATACCAGCGGGGACGTGACCCTGCACGGCCCTCCCGACAACGCGGACATGATGATCGCTCTGTGCGTATGACTCTTGGACGTGGGTACGGTGACCTTCCCCACAGCCTTCCCTCCGCTGAATGTAATGTCCATCATCTCACCCTGCACAGTATGGTCTCGCAACCCAATCCTTCGGCTATCTTCCTGCCGGTGCCCGGTTCGCATACGATGGCGATGGCGGGCCCGGTACCGGACACTCCGCCCGCGATCGCCCCGAGTCCCTTGGCCTTCGAGACCACGGAATCGTCCATGCCGATTATCCCCGCGACGGCCCTGCCGTTCTCCTCGAGGACCCTCAGCGGATCGTCGGCAATTGATTGTGCCAGCTTCTCGTATTTCTCCTTCAGTGCCCTGTACGCGGACACGTCCACCTTGTCCTTGGTGATCTCCCTCTCGGGGCTGCAGACTATGACGTCGTACCTCTCCATCTCCTTCCGGGAGACGATCTCCCGCCTGGAGTTGTCGGTGACGACAAGTCCGCCGAGGTGGCATCCGCAGGCGTCGTCGAACGCCCCGGTGATGGTCACCTTGCAGTATATGGCGCACTCCACCCCCAGTCTCACGACGTCCATCGGATCCATCTTCTTGCCGAAGTGGTCCAATACGGCAGATATCACGGCGTTGCACACCGAGCTGGAGCTCTTGAGCCCCCTCGACGGGGGGATCTGCGATCTTACTGTGAGGTCGTAGCCGGGGACCTCCTTCCCTATGGCCTTCAGAGTCTCCCTGACGCACTCCCGGACCAGCCTGTCGTCCATCCCGGGGCGGTCCACAAGCGTTATCCTGATGCCGCCGTCTGTGGGTTCGAAGACCGCTTCCGTCCTCAGGTCGATGCCTATGGTGGAACCTATCCCGCAGGGTATGGCGTTGAGCACGGATATCGCCCCGTAGGAGATCCCGGTGCCGGTCATTCCAGCGCCCTCCTCATGACCTTCCTGTCGGGTTCCTTCCCGAACCACAGCCTGAACGATGCCGCCCCCTGTCCGACCAGCATGTCGGATCCGTCGAAGGTCCTGCATGAGGCGCGGTCCGCCGCCTTCAGCAGCGGGGTCCTGATGCCGTAGACCATGTCGAAGACGACCTGTTCCTTACTCAGTCTGGAGATGTCCGCAGGGTACCTGCCTTCCGAGTACATGCCGATGGGGGTGCAGTTGACTATGATGTCGTATCCTTCGGCGGACCCCGTGGTGTCGTGCTCCGTCCCCAGGTCCCTGCACATCCTGTCCACGGTCTCCATGTTCCTCCCGGCGACGTAGGTATCCGAACCCATCTCGGTGAAGGCGTACCCCGCCGCTCTGGCGGCTCCGCCCGAACCCATTATGAGCACCCTCGTCCCGTCGGTCTCCGTCTCGGAGAAGGTATCGGTTATCCCGACTACGTCGGTGTTCTCGCCGGTCAGCCATCCGTCGCTGTTGACGATGGTGTTCATCGCCCCTCCGGCCTTCACCGTCTTCGACAGGTCGTCCATCTGTTCGATGGCGTCCTGCTTGTGGGGGATAGTGACGTTCATCCCTCTGATGTCGTATTCCGTGATGACGTCCCTCATATGAGCCAGATCGGGACTTCCGAATCTGAGGTAGATGCCGTTGACGCCCGCCTTCCTCATGGCGGCGTTCTGCATCTGGGGCGATTTGGAATGGGTCACGGGGTCCCCCGTGATGCCCACTATGGCGCAGCCGTCGCCCAAGGCGGAGAGCTCGTCCGCGCTCAGCTGTCCCGGTGCCGTGGGCGATCCGACGTATCCGAACGTGAACTCGTTCCCCAGGATCCTCTGTCTGATGCGGGTGACCGTCCCGGTGTCACCCATTCCCAATATGACATGCTTCCTGCTCAGTTCCTTCGATGCCAGATAGATCCGGTGGAGGTCGTCGAAGGACGATGCCATGAACGCTCCCTTGGAGATCTCCTGGTCCCCGTCGGAGAGCATCCGGACGATATCCTGCGATGCCGGGGTGGATGCGAAGTCGTGGAAGGACCTTATGGTCCTGAATCCCTTGGGGGGTTCTCTCTCACCCGCATCCACCAGACCGCCGAACCCCTGCGGTATCTCCGAGAAATCCTTCCCCGCAAGGGTGAGGACGGTCTCGCCGGTGCATCCCTCGGGTATCCCGGGGTACACGTCGAGCCTTATCTCGTTCATATCCGCCCCCTTGCGGAGCGGGAGGGGTTCGTGGTAGGTGTAGCAGATGCGCATCCTCACTTCTCCGCGATGGTCTCCTCCACCGCCATGCCGAAGTGCCTCCCTCCGGACTCCAGCTTGGCCAGGACCCTGTCGCCAGGCTTCAGCTTGGTGACCGATTCCGCCCCGTCCGGGGTGACGACCTTGATGGTCTCGGCGTTCTGGAGCATGACGGAGTACTCCCTCCTTCCGTCGGTGGCGGTGAGCATGAGCAGAGGCCTGACCTCCACCTTGCATCTGCCGACGGAGGCGGTGCGGGTGGAACCGTCCCTCCCGCACACCAGAACGGGATCCCCGCTGGAGATCTCCGACAGGTATCTGGTCCCCCCTCCGGGGACCTCAATGTAGGAATGTACAGCGCCGGCGTTGACCCTGAAGGGCCTGCTGGCCACGTAACCGTTCTCTTCGCTCTCCGACTGGATGAGGAAGAGGCAGTTGGAGTAGGATCCGATGAGCATCCCCTCTCCGGGCATCATCATCGAACAGGTGTCTATGCAGACCCTGTCGCCCATCTCCACCGGCTTTACCGATACGACCTCGATGTCCGTGAGGTCCTCCCTGCCACCCTCGGACAGGATGCCCTTGAACTTGGATATCTTCAGAGGGTCGTCGACGGTTATGACCACCCCGTCCACGCCGCGCTCCATGGTGGTGAGGAACAGCTCCGCGTCCCCCTTGGTGGACGCGCAAGCGAGGACCTCGGTGCCGGAGCCCCTGAACTTGGCGATCATGTTCTCCAGCGGGATGATGGTCCAGTCGGCGGTCTCGACGATCACCGTCTTCACCCTGCCCGCCATGGACAGCGCCCGGGCCTGTGCCTCGGGCGTGTCGATCTTCACGACGGCCACGTCCGAAGAGCAGGGACTTCCGTTCTCGAAGAAGATGGCATCCATAAGACCCAGATCGGTGAATTTCTCGTCCCCCTTCCTGAGGATGAATCTGGTGATGCCGGATTCCAGCCCGTTGGTCACAAGGTCCTTCCTGTCCCCCCTGTCGTCGGGGATGTCCGCTCTTACTAGGATGCTCTTCATCTGATCACTCTTCAAAGGTATTTGGCGGCCTCTTCGACCGTGTAGCCCTCCAGGACTATGCTGGAGATCGCCTTCATTATGCCCTCGACATTGGGGCTCTGGAATACATTCCTTCCGATTGAGACCCCGTGTCCGCCTGCCTCGATGGAGTCGTGGACCATGTTGAGGACGTCCATGTCCGTCTTCATCTTAGGTCCCCCCGCTATGACGACGGGCGCCAATGCGCCCCTGCAGACCTCCCTGAAGGAGTCGATGTCGCCGGTGTAGCTGCATTTCACGAGGTCCGCTCCGAGTTCGGCAGCCGCCCTTGCGCAGTGCGCTATGGCCTGGGGATCGTAGGAGTCCTTGATCTGGGGTCCGCGGGGATAGGCCATGACGATGAGAGGCATGCCCCACTCGCTGCATTTCCTCGATATCTCCCCCGCCTGCTCCAGCATCATGGGCTCGTCCTCCGATCCGAAGTTGACGTGTATGGATACCGCATCGGCCCCGTACTTGATCGCTTCCTCCACCGTCGCCACGAGGACCTTGCTGTTCTTCCTGGGTGCGAGGTCCGTCGATGCCGAGAGATGGAGGATCAGACCGACGTCCTTCCCCGACTGGCGGTACGAGTACCTGATCAGTCCCTTGTGCATGATGACCGCGGTGGCGCCCCCGTTTGATACGTCGTCGACGGTCTTCTTCATGTCGAAGAGCCCCTCCACCGGTCCAACCGATACGCCGTGGTCCATCGGTACGAGTACCGCGTTGCCTGTCTTCCTGTCCATTATCCTTTCCATACGGATGTTCTTTCCATACATCGATATACCTCCCGCACCCCGGCTCTCAACGGGGCACATTGGGCAGGAATGCAGGACGGTGTAATTAACCGTTTAGTTGTGAACCTTCAATGCGTATCAGGGTCTGGGTCATCATCAGAGGAACTTCGCGGCCTCTTCCACCGTGAATCCTTCCAGCACTATGCTGGAGATTGCCTTCATTATACCCTGCACGTTGGGGCTCTGGAAGACGTTCCTTCCGATGGACACTCCGTGTCCTCCCGCCTCTATGGAGTCGTGGACCATGTTGAGCACATCCATGTCCGTCTTCATCTTCGGCCCTCCCGCTATGACGACGGGTGCGAGGGCTCCCCTGCAGACCTCCCTGAAGGAGTCTATGTCGCCGGTGTAGCTGCATTTGACTATGTCAGCTCCCAGTTCGGCTGCGGCCCTTGCGCAGTGCGCTATCGCCTGGGGGTCGAAGGAATCCTTGATCAGAGGTCCGCGGGGGTACGCCATCACGATGAGGGGCATTCCCCACTCGTTGCACTTGCGGGATATCTCCCCGGCCTGTTCCAGCATCATGGGCTCGTCCTCCGCTCCGAAGTTGACGTGTATGGATACCGCATCCGCTCCGTACTTGATCGCCTCCTCCACGGTGGCGACCAGGACCTTGGTGTTCTTGGTGGGCGACAGGTCGGTGGATGCGGACAGGTGCATGATCAGACCGATGTCCTTCCCCGACTGGCGGTGTCCGTAGCCTATCAGGCCCTTGTGCATGAGCACGGCGGTCGCGCCGCCGTCGACTATCCCCGCCACGGTCTCCTTCATATCGATCAGACCGGCCACCGGCCCTACGGACACGCCGTGGTCCATGGGCACGATGACCGCGTTGCCGGTCTTCCTGTCCATGATCCTTTCCATACGGATTCCTTTTCCGAACATTTCCATCTCTCCTTTTTCGAGTCGTTGTTTTTTAGTGTCATTCGCTGAAATAGTTTCTTCCTTTCTGCATGAGTTCCACGAACTTCGAGGGATCGTCGCTGAGGGACGCCTCCCTGAGGTCCTTCACGGCCTTGGAGAACAGCCTCCACATCTCGTCCCTGTTGTCGTTGAGGTGCTGTATCTCGTAGTACAGCAGCGGATCCTCCAACGCCACCGAGGCGTTGGTGTCCATGTTCTTCCTGAACGTGGTTGACGCGACGGTCTGCATGTCGCTGAACGTTATGCCGCTCCTCTCCAGCACGGTGAAGAACGCGATGTTGACCGCATGGCTCAGGCCGAGGACGTAGGACATGTACTCGTCGTGCTGCTCTATCTCCATGGTCCTGATGTTCCCCCCGCGTCCCGCGAACAGTCCGGTGACCTCCTTCACGGCATCGCCGTTCCCGCAGTCGCAGACTATCAGGTTCCTTCCCGACAGGGATCTGGCCGAGGGTCCGAACATGGGGTGTATGGAGCATACCTTCCTCCTTCCGGACATCTCCCTGAGGATGTCCACCACGGTGCTCTTGAGGGAGGTGAGGTCGAAGATCAGGGCATCGTCCCTGCATATCCCGTCCAGTTCCCTGATGACGGATGCCGTCGCGTGGATGGGCACGGATACGACGACGATGTCCGCATCGGCGCAGTCCTTCATCGTCCTGCCGTTGCCCGAGGCGGGATCGATCACGACGATCGAGTGCCCGGAGGCGGACAGGAAGTCGCTGGTCCATTTCCCCATCTTACCCGCTCCGCCGACCACGGCCACCCTCTTGGGGTCCTGTGCCTTCACGGGGGGAAGGGATATGGCGGCCTGCTCGTTGAACGCTTTGGCGATCGACATGCAGACCGCCTCGTCCATCCCGGATTCGGATGCTATGCGCGCGAAGTCGGATGCGTCGGACTCGCCCAGCTGCCTGAGGCTGTCGGCATCCATCCCGGAGGCAATCTCGTTGCGTTCCCTGATGAGCCTGATGATCTCCGCGTCCTTGCGGCGTATCTCCTCTGCGAGTCTGTCGTTGTCCATCTGTTCACCGTGCTACGTGTTAGCACGGCACACTATAACGACCCCGTATATAACGGTGTCGATGCTTCGTTTTTTTAGTCAGGTAAGCTATGTACCTCCCATGGTCAGCGAATCGGTGTTCGATGCGGCGAAGGATTACATCAGGGATCTGTTCGAAGGGGACGGGAGCGGCCACGATTACTTCCACTCCGTCAGGGTGCACGACGTCGCGGTCACCATACAGGCGACGGAGGGAGGGGATCTTGACGTCATAAGGCTCGCCGCCCTGCTCCACGATGCCGACGACCGCAAGCTGTTCGATTCCGCCGATCATGACAACGCCCGCCGCTTCATGGACGACAACGGGATCTCGGACGATGTGCAGGAGAGGGTCGTGCACGTGATCTCGCAGATATCCTTCAAGGGAAAGGACTCCGTCGTCCCAGATTCACTGGAAGGGAAGATAGTGCAGGACGCCGACCGTCTCGACGCCATAGGCGCCATTGGCATCGGCAGAGCGTTCGCATACGGGGGCAGCAGGTCCCGCCCGATGCACGTGCCGGGACAGGGATTCCTCGAGGACATGGACGCCGAGACCTATTACAGCCACGAGAACACCACGATCAACCACTTCTACGAGAAGCTCCTGCTCCTGAAAGACATGATGAACACGCCCGCCGCCAGGGACATGGCGGAGGGCAGGCACAGATTCATGGAGTCGTTCTTGGAGGAATTCTATGCGGAATGGGACGGACAGCGCTGATTCCGGAACGACCTTTTAAAAACTCAGAATCCACAATAACGATTATAACCCAGTTATGTGTTATTTTTAATGATGCCACACCTCATAATCAACAAGGACAGGTGCATCGGATGCGGCCTCTGTGCGTCGGTCTGCGTCCGCGACGCCATCGTCATCAAGGATTGGAAGGCCACGGAGAACCCGGACAACGTGCTCGGGTGCATGGACTGCGGCCACTGCATGGCAATCTGTCCCAACGACGGCATCAGGCTCACGCGCTACATGGACCAGAAGGATGTGTCGGTCCCGTACGGCAACAAGCCCGTGCTCACATACGACACGTTCATCCGCTTCCTCAGCCAGCACCGCACCATGAGGTGGATGCAGGATCCCCCGGTCACACAGGAGGAGTTCGACAAGATCTTCGCCGCGGTGCACTATTCCCCTTCCACGATGAACGCCCAGGCGGTGAGGTTCGTCGTGCTTGACAAGGACCTCGACGCGTTCCTCAGGCACATCGCCAAGATACTGGAGCCGCTGGCATCCGAGTATCCCAGGATAAAGCAGTTCATCGAGTACATGGACGATCCCACGAAGTACGACTACAACCCGTTCCTCTGGACAGGGAAGCAGGTCATCCTGGCGTTCTCCAAGCGCCGTGCGGATGCGTTCATAGCGATGTCCCGTGCGGAGATGGCGGCGTCCACCCTCGGACTGGGAGGGTTCTATTCGCTGTGGATGGCCAAGGCCGAGAGGCAGGACCACGAGGAACTGATGAAGTTCTTCCCCGAGATCCCGTTCGATTACAGGATGAACGTCGTGTACGTGATCGGACGTCCGAAGGTCAGGTTCCTGCGCACCATACCCCGTCTAGATACCAAGGTCACGATGCGCTGAACCGCATGTGCCAGATATGATTTTTTAGATGTATTTCACCATTTCTTCGATGGGGATGTTCTCCGCGTGTTTAGGTCCGGGGACCGAGTCGTCCGCGGGATATCCTATGGGCATCATGGCCTCGGGCACCAGGTTGTCCGGGAGGTCGAACTCCCTGATCACGTCGTTCCTGTCGAATCCGCGCACCCAGCAGGTACCGAGTCCCTCGGCGAAGGCCTCGAGCATCATCTGGGTGACGGCGATGGTGGCATCCACCGTGCCCATGTACTGACCGTCCTTCATGACGAACGCCTTGTCCTTATCGGAACAGACGAGCAGTATCGTCGGTGCGCCGAAGGTGAAGCGCGTGACGTTCCTTGCCTTCTCCAGCGCCTCGGGGCTCTGCAGCACGAAGACCCTCTGCGGCTGCATGTTGACCGCGGTGGGCGCCACCTGTCCGGCCCTGAGCACCTTGTCCATCTTCTCCTTCTCTATGAGCCTGTCCGAGTACTTCCTCACGGAGTACCTCTGCTCAGCCATCTCGAGGAAATCCCTGTATCCGTTCATGCCCCCGAACCGCTTTGAATCTATAAGAAAAACACAGGTTCGGGTCACACTTATCTATCTGTAAGGACATACCGTGCCGGTGATAAGATGGGAGTAGGTGTGGTAATCCTTGCACTGTTCTTCGTGTTCGTCATAATCATATTCGCAACCAGCGGGATCAAGATCGTCCAGCCGTACGAGCAGGCGATCTACATGAGACTGGGAAAGTTCGTCCGCGTCCTGGATCAGGGTCTCAACATCGTGACGCCGCTGATCAACCAGGTCGTCAAGATAGACCTCCGTACCGAGGTCATGGACGTACCGAAGCAGGAGGTCATCACCAAGGACAACTCCCCGGTGAACGTGGATGCGGTCATCTACATCAAGGTCACCGATCCGAAGAACGCGTTCTTCGAGGTCACCAACTACCGCCTCGCCACCGTCAACCTCGCGCAGACCACACTCCGTTCGGTCATCGGACAGATGGAGCTGGACGAGATCCTGTCCTCGAGGGAGAACATCAACATCCAGCTCAGGGACACCCTCGACGAGTCCACCGACAAGTGGGGGGTCAGGGTCGAGACCGTGGAGATCAAGGAGGTCGACCCCGCACCCAAGGTCAAGCAGTCGATGGAGGAGCAGACCTCCGCCGAGAGGCTGAGGCGTGCAGCCATCCTCCAGGCCGACGGTCTGAAGAGGTCCGCCATCATGGAGGCCGAGGGAAGGAAGAAGTCCAAGGTCCTGGAGGCCGAAGGAAACAGGCAGTCCATGATCCTCGAGGCCGAGGGTAAGAGGCTCGCCACCATACTGGAGGCACAGGGAGAGGCGCAGAAGCTGCGCATCATGTCCGTGGGAGCCGCAGCCATGGATTCGAAGGCTCTAGCCATCATGTCTATGGACACGCTGAAGGCCGTCAGCGACGGTCAGGCGTCCAAGATCTACATGCCCATGGAGGTCACCAAGCTGATGGATGGCATCTCGGATTACCTGGGCGCCACCAGGAACGTGGCCGACCGCGAGGTGTCCGATGTGGATGCCATCAAGGAGGCGGTGGGAGATCCCGACGACATACTCGGACCCATCCCCACCCAGGAAGAGATCAAGGAGAAGAACGAGGCCTGCCAGAGGGAGGCCGAGAAGGAGATCGGGGAGGATTCCGAGATCCCCGACGACATAAAGGTCTGAACATGGATCCGCTGATAGTCTCGATACTGCTGATAATAGTCGGCGCCGCGCTGGTCATCACCGAGGCCAACATCCCCGGAGGATACCTCATCATCCCCGGATTGGATCTGCTGGTGATAGGCATCTACGGATGCATATTCCCCGACCTGCTGTTCACCTGGTACACCGTGGCGATAGCCATAGTGCTCACCATACCGGTGATCATCGGCACCATCTACCTGTACAAGCGTCTGGGAGGCTCCGTGCCCCCGTCCACCACCGTGGCGGGATCCCTCGTGGGAAGGGACGGCGTCGTGGTCATCGAGACCAACCCCGACAACCTCAAGGGCAAGGTCAAGATCGGTTCCGACACATGGAGCGCCGATTCCGACGAGGTCATCCCGGTTGGCACCGAGGTGACCGTGGTCGCCAGCGAAGGCGTCCACGTGCACGTCGCGAAGAAGTGATCACAGATATCCTTCGTAAGAGGCGTAGACCTCCTTCAGGATCTCCGCGAACCTGAGCACGGACGGTCTCGCCTTCATTTTTACGCATATTGCGCAGTCGAACCTCTCGGGACAGTCGAACGGGATCCATCTGTATCCCGGGTCGTCCCCCTTTAGGAAGCCCGGGGACAGGCACACCCCTCTCCCGACAGCGACGTTCACCATGGTGGTGGCGTGATCGTGGCTGTTGTAGAAGTCCGTCCC
>JAFPVN010000329.1 GCA_017395275.1 Candidatus Methanomethylophilaceae archaeon
ATCAGCCCCTCGTTGAAGACGGGCATGACATATTCTTCCTCCTCGTCCTCCGGTATGACGTAGACGACTATCAGAACGGCCGCCAGGGCCAATGCCAGCACGACAGTGCTTATCTGGAATACCACGTTGGAATTCATCGTTTCGCCTTCATGAAAATGTCCCGCCGAGCATCGAAACTGCCCAGGCATCCAGACGTATCCGGAGGTCCGCGCCGGCGTAGAACGTCTTGGAATGTAATGACCCCTGGCTCTTGTCGAAGACCACGGCTGTGAAGGCGCCCTCCGTGTCAAAGGAGACGCCCAGGTCTGCGAACCGGCTGATGGCGGTGAAATCGCCCGTTATCCTCACAACGTCGCCCGATTCGACCAGATTCTTGAAGTCTATCATCTGCTCGCTTGTCGGGCTCTTCTCCATCTGGCCGGTGAGCCGGCAATCCACGGTGTCGTAGAATATCCCCGAACGGCTGATTTCGAACCCTATCATCTTGGAAAACGTGTTCACGCGGCCGTCCTGCGACATGCCCACGATGACGAACACGCCCACCTGGGCCTTGTCCAGATCGCCGTCGAAGGCGAACGTGATAGAATCCGTGAACTCCAGCCTGTCAGACTCGATCTTAGCACCCTTGGTCAGATAGTACTGCGACCCGTACGCGTACGCCTTGGGGTCTGCGGACTCCAGGTCTGTGAACGTAGCCGACACCGTCCTGCTATGGCCGTAAGGCTCCACATAGAAGTTCATGGCCAGACTCCTGAACTTGCCCTGGTCTGCCGGTATCGCAAGGTTAGGGGCGAACGTGAATGTGCCGTCGTCGTTAGCCGATATCGTCGGACGCAGATCCAGGACGAGGTCCGGGTCCCTGAAGACGACCGTCATCGGATCGATGCCGTCCGATATCCTCAGCCTCTGCACCTCGCCGTCCTGCCTGTAGGATCCTCCCGCCTCCTCCCTGTCTGCATCTTTGACGGGGAGGACGAATCTCTCGTACGCTGGGTGTATTATCCTGATGCCCTGTTCCGATGTCCTGCTTCCGATTCCGATGTTGCATATTACAGTGTCCAGGTCGCCGTCCCTCTTCTCAGGGTCTATCTTGAGGTCCGCGATGAGCGTCCCGCTCCCGGGCTTGTGCTTCCCCGTGGAGTAAGGAAAATATTCGCAATCCACGACAATATCTACCCCCCTATTGCTATGGTCGTAGAAGTAGCAGTACCCGTTCGACTCCGTCTCCTCTATGTCCCCGTTGAACTCGCAGAATATCCTGTCCACCACGACCCCCTCGGAAAAGCTCGCCTCGAATCCGGACCAGTCCCCCTCGGCGACGATGATGTCCGCCATGAGCCTTATACGAAGCTCGCCGTCGTTTATGACGAGAATCCTCCCCTTGGTCGAGGATCCGGAGTACGAGTCCACGATATCGAACTCGTCGACCTCTATCAGCCCGCTGTTGATCTTCGGTTTGACGTAGCTGTTGTCTTCGGGAATGACATAGACGACTATCAGAACG
>JAFPVN010000330.1 GCA_017395275.1 Candidatus Methanomethylophilaceae archaeon
CATCGAGATAGGCTTCTATCCTTGCGAGTTCCTCGCCTTCGATCCTCAGTGAGATCTTTTCGTCGTTCATTGCTCAGACCTTCTTTTGCCATGGCGTCATCCCTTACGCCATGTACAATATCAGTGATGAGGTAGTAGTATTTAAAACTGTCCTACAATGTCCCCCTTAGTCCGACTCGGTGTCGGACACATCGGAATTTCGATTCCGACGGGTCATTTCAGACGTTTTTCCTTAAATCATTTATATAATATAAAGTTGAGCACCGCCCCCTCCGCGGGACACCCTCCGGGGCGTGACCGCATCCCATCCCCCGCGTGCCCGGGACCCGTGGCCAACCTATTTAATATAAAAGACATTAGGGCGGACATCGGAATTACAGGTTCGGGATAACATGTCCGGCTACGGCGATATCGAGAGGAAATGGCAGCAGAGATGGAGCGAGAAGGGACTCAACGAGGCCAACCGCGACGACAGACCGAAGTTCATGCTGATCTTCGCGTACCCCGGTGTCACGGGATACCTCCATGTTGGACACATGAGGGGATTCAGCTACGTCGACGCCATCGGAAGGTACAAGCGCATGACCGGATACAACGTCATGTTCCCCGTGGGCGCCCACGCCACCGGTAACGGTTCCATCTCCCTGGCCAACAAGATCAGGAAGGAGCTCCCCGAGTGGAAAAAGGACAAGTCCAAGGACGACGGCACCATCGGCTACCTCCTGAGGAACGGCTGCCCCGAGGAGAAGCTGGAGAGCCTCACCGAGCCCATGAACGTCGTGAACTTCTTCTGCGACGTCTACGTCAACGAGTACTGGAAGAGATTCGGATTCCTGGCCGACTGGCGCAGATTCACCTGCACGCTGTATCCCGATTACGCCAAGTTCATCCAGTGGCAGTTCCGCAAGCTCAGGCAGGCGGACATGCTCATCCAGAAGCCCTATTTCGCACCCGCGTGCCCCAACTGCGGCCCCGTCGCGGTGGACGCGTCGGAGACGGACATCTCCAAGGGCGGTAACGCCGAGAACCAGGAGTACACCCTCCTGAAGTTCAAGCATGGCGACGAATACCTCGTGGCCGCCACCCTCAGGCCCGAGACCCTGTACGGACAGGTCTGCTTCTGGGTGAATCCCGAGGTGGAATACGTCAAGATCAAGGTCAACGGGGAGACGTGGATCGTCTCGCCGCAGGCCGCGCAGAAGCTGGGCTACCAGAAGGACGGTATCGAGACCGTCGGAAAGATCCCCGGAAGGGAGATGATCGGCTGGAAGTGCACTGCGCCCATGATCCACAGGGACCTGCCCGTTTTCCCGGCCAAGTTCTGCGACCCCGACGTCGGTACGGGACTTGTGACATCAGTCCCCTCCGACGCGCCCGACGACTGGATCTCGCTGGAGGCTGTCAAGAAGGACCCCACCCTAGTCGCAGAATACGGTATCCCGCAGGACGTAATCGACAGCGCCGTCCCGATCTCCATCATCTCGATGGAGGGATACGGCGACTTCCCCGCGAAGGACGCCATAGACAGGCTGGGCATCAAGGAGCCCGGAGATCCGCTCCTGGTCGAGGCGAAGAAGCAGGTCTACAAGGACGGCTACCACCTCGGAAGGATGAAGGACAACTGCGGACCCTACGCCGGCATGCCCGTCGACAGGGCGAAGGACGCCATGAAGGACGCCCTCCTCAAAGCCGGGGAGGCCGACGTGTTCCACGACCTGACCGAGGAAGTGGTATGCAGGTGCGGACAGCGCGTGTACATCAGGAGGATCGACGACCAGTGGTTCATCAACTACGCCAACCCCGAGGTCACCGAGAGGACCAAGGAGCACTGCAAGACCATGGACATCCAGCCCGCCGAGTACTACAACAACGTCCACGGCGTCCTGGACTGGTTCAGGGAGAGGGCATGCGTCCGTCTGGGCAACTGGCTCGGAACGAAGTTCCCCTACGACGACAAGTGGATCATCGAGGCCATCTCCGACTCCACGCTCTATCCGATATACTACATCATATCCAAGTACACCAACGACGGCGAGATAACCGCGGACCAGCTGAAGGACTCCTTCTTCGACTACGTGTTCCTCGGCAAGGGCGACGCCGCATCCGTTTCGGCGGACACAGGCATCAAGACCGAGCTGGTGGAGCAGGTCAGGAAGGACGTCGAGTACTGGTACCCGCTTGACCTGAACCTCGGAGGCAAGGAGCACATGACCGTGCACTTCCCCGCCTTCCTGATGAACCACACGGCCATCCTCCCCAAGGAGATGTGGCCCCGCGGAATCATGGTGAATTGGTACATCACCGGGAAGAAGAACGCCGCCACCGGGAAGGGCGACAAGATCTCCAAGTCCAAGGGAGGCGCCCAGCCGATCCCGGGAGCAGCCGAGAAGTTCGGAGTGGACGGCCTCAGGCTCTACTACGCTCACATAGCGTCGCCCTTCGCGGACGTCGAGTGGGTCGAGGAAACGGTATATTCCTACAGGCAGAAGCTGGACAGGATCATCTCCTTCGTCGGTGAGCTGAACTCCATCGCCGCCGACGTCCCCGCGGGCGAGATCGACAAATGGATAATCTCCAGGATGAACGGCCACGTGAAGGTCATCCGCGACGCCATGGACAAGCTGGACCTCAGGCAGCTCGCCACGACCACCTACTTCGACATGGTCAACGACATCAGATGGTACGTCAGGAGGGGCGGAAAGAACAGGGAGACCGTGAAGGCGGTCCTCAGGACATGGATCAACGCCATGATGCCCGTCACCCCCCACACCGCCGAGGAGCTCTGGGAGCAGTCCGGATTCGACGGAATGGTCTCCGAGGCCCAGTTCCCCGAGTATGATGAATCCAAGTTCTCCGCCGACGCGGAGTACGGCGAGGACCTTATCAGGAACATCATGGCCGACTCCGCCCAGATCATCAAGGTCACCGGCATGCAGCCTTCCAGGGTGATACTCTACACAGCATCCGCATGGAAGAGGAAGGTCATGGACAACGCTTTGGAACTCCTCAGGGAGGGCAAGCTGGACATCCCCGGACTCACCAAGCGCTGCATGGCCGACGAGGACCTCAGGAGGAACGGCAAGGCGGTGTCCGATCTCGCCAAGAAGATCGCCGCCGACTACATCCGTTCCACGCCCGAGAAGATGCGCCCCGTCGCCGAGACCGACGAAGTCTCTCTTCTGTCGTCCGCGGCCGCTTTCATGTCCGAGGAGATCGGTTCCCCGGTCGAGGTCATGGACTCCGACGCCGAGGGTCTCTACGACCCCAAGGGCAAGTCGAAGGCCGCCGTCCCCGGAAGGCCCGCCATCCTCATCGAGTGAGGATAAACCCCGCCCCGCGGGGTGGGATCCTTCATTTTCTCTACCATATAAGGGAAATATCCTTTCCCGGAGCCCTTATTTAAGGCGGATGAGGATGGATGGATTATACATCCATTAAGGTTTTATAGCGTCTACATCTTCTCTCGGACGCGCATCCCGCGCGGTTTTCCAGAGGCCGTAAGACCCACGAAAATTACGTTAGAGATGTTAATTCGGTAAGGGTTTATACCGTCGGAATATACCCCTTACCAACCCTAAGGTGACCCAATGAAGATCGAGAATTGGCTCGGAGAAGACAACCAGATCGGTATCGATATCTGGAACAAGAAGTACTGCTATGAGAACGAGACCTTCGACGCATGGCTGGACAGGGCGTCCGGCGGCAACGACGATATCAGGCAGATGATGCTCGAGAAGAAGTTCCTGTTCGGGGGAAGGATCCTCGCGAACCGCGGACTCAACTGCAAGGGTATCAAGGTCACGCTCTCCAACTGTTACGTCGTGGAACCCCCCGAGGACAACATCGAATCGATCTTCGAGTGCGCCAAGAAGCTCGCGAGGACCTCCAGCTACGGAGGCGGAGTGGGGATAGACCTCTCCAAGCTCTCGCCAAGGGGCGCCAAGATCAACAACACTGCATCGGTCACTTCGGGCGCCGTGTCCTTCACGGACCTCTACTCCATGGTCACCGGCCTCATCGGGCAGCACGGAAGGAGGGGAGCCCTCATGCTCTCGCTCGCGTGCGACCACCCCGACCTCGAGGAGTTCATGGCAGTCAAGACCGATCTCGAGAGGGTCACCAAGGCCAACATGTCGATAAGGGTCACCGACAAGTTCATGCAGACCGTCCAGAACAAGGGCGTGTTCCCCCAGACCTTCACCCGTCCGGAGACCGGCGAGGAGATCAGGAAGAACCTCGACGCCTACGGATTCTTCAAGAGGCTGTGCTACACCAACTGGGACTTCGGAGAGCCTGGATGCCTCTTCTGGGACAGGATCAGCAGCTGGAACCTCCTCTCGGAGTTCCCCGACTTCTCCTACGCCGGTACCAACCCCTGCGCCGAGGAGCCCCTCCCCGCCGGAGGAAGCTGCCTGCTGGGTTCCATGAACCTCTCCGCCTTCGTCAAGGACAAGCAGTTCGACGAGGAGTCCTTCAAGCAGGCCGTCCGCATCTGCATCCGCGGACTCAACGACGTGCTGGACGAGGGACTTCCGCTCC
>JAFPVN010000331.1 GCA_017395275.1 Candidatus Methanomethylophilaceae archaeon
ACGCACGCAACTCCAAGGACATCGAGCAGGTCAAGCAGAAGATGGATGCACTGTACAAGGCCATGGAGCCCATCTCCCAGAAGCTCTACCAGCAGGAACAGGCCCAGCAGCAGGCCGGCGGACCCGGAGCGGGACCCGGCGCACAGCAGCAGAGCCAGGAGTCGCAGGCCGGAAAGGACGGCGACTTCGTCGATGCTGACTACAAGATCGTGGACGACGAGTGAACATGCCTAGAGACTACTACGAAGTACTGGGAGTCCCGAAGGACGCCGACCAGGAGACCCTCAAGCGCGCCTACCGCAAGCTGGCGCGCGAGAACCATCCCGACGTGTCCAAGGACCCTAAGGACGTCGCCGAGGAGAAGTTCAAGGAGATCTCCGAGGCGTACGAGGTCCTGTCGGACCCCGAGAAACGTAGCATCTACGACCAGTACGGTCATGAGGGTCTGAGCGGCCAGTTCGGCAGCGGCGGATTCAACATGAACGACTTCACCCACTACAGCGATATCAGCGACATATTCGGTGATATCTTCGGGGACATCTTCGGAGGCGGCCACAGCCGCAGCCGCGGAGGGCCCCAGCAGGGCGATTCGCTCAGGTATGACCTGGAACTGGAGCTCGTGGATGTGCTCACGGGCAAGGAGGTAGAGATCGAGGTCCCCCACACCGCCGCCTGCGATGCCTGCCACGGCACCGGAGGCAAGGACGGAAAGGTCAAGACATGTACCAAGTGCGGAGGGCGCGGACAGGTACAGATGGTCCGCAATACGCCCTTCGGACAGATGGTGTCCGTCTCCGACTGTCCCGCATGCGGTGGGCGCGGCAAGGTGGCCGACGAGAAGTGCCCCAAGTGCCGCGGCCGCGGAAGCGTACAGAAGACCTCCAAGATCAAGATCGACACCCCCAAGGGAGTCGAGGACGGCATGCGCCTCAGGGTCGCAGGGGCAGGCAACGCAAGCCCCAACGGCGGACCGCCGGGCGACCTGTTCGTCGTGATGCACGTGAGGCAGAACCGCCAGTTCGAGAGGGACGGCTACAACCTGTGGACCGGCGTGACCACCACCTATCCTAGGCTCGTGCTCGGAGGCACGGCGAAGGTCAAGACCCTCGACGGCAAGTCGGTGGAACTCAATGTGCCAGCAGGCACTCAGGTGGGTTCCGTCCTCAGGATCCCGGGAGAGGGACTCCCCAAGGGAGGTTCCACCACCGCCCGCGGAGACCTGTTCGTGCGCGTCAGGATCGAGGTGCCCAAGACCGTCTCCAAGGAGGACAGGGAGCTCCTGGTGAAGCTGGACAGCAGCAACAGCCAGGAATCCGGATCCATCTCCAAGAAGATCAAGGACGCCATCTTCGGCAAGAAGTAAACCCCTTACATTTCCCCCTTTTCAATAGCCTTTTATGGTCCTTCACCATACCCAGCAACGATGAGCGAGACCGAGCAGGATTATGCCGGAACGATTTACGCATGCCCCGTATGCGGAGGGGACGCCAGGATCTCCTTCGAGAACGGAACGAACATCGTCTGTCCCAAATGCGGAGCGACCAGGATCATCCTGAGCTTCAGTCCCAACGGGGACATGATCACGGTCTCGGAGAACAACAACGAGTACTACGAGGTGGAGCCCGATGTGCGCAAGGCGCTCTCCAAGCTCAAGGCCACCGAGTCCCTTCCCGAAGGGGTGAGGGAGCTCGCCGCCATAGACGCATGCGTGGACCTCGCCAACGCCTACAACGCCACCGGAAGGGAGGGCAAGGCCGAGGACCTCGCCAACCAGACCCTGTCTGAGCTGGCCGAGATGGTCGACAAGGGCATGGATGTCGGCGACAGGTACTGCGACCAGGTCTCCATGTGCGCCGCCTTCGCATCCGCACGTTCGGATTACGACAAGGCCCAGAAGATCTACGACGGCGCCCTCGAGAGGCTGAAGGACATCAGGAATATCGATGTCGCCACCCTCAAGGTGAAGAGGGGACTCCTCTGGACCAAGAGGGACTCCGAGGGTGCGGAGAAGCATCTGCGCGATGCCCTCGACATCGTCGGGGATTCCGATACGTCATCCTATCCCGACCCGTACATCAGGGTCATCGCCTACGACGCCCTCCGCGCGATATGCGCGAAGAGGATGGACAAGGACGAGGCGGAGAAGTTCCTCATGAAGTCCATCGACGAGAGGAAGGCCCTTCTGAAATCCAATCCAGACACCCCGTCGTACAGGACCACCGAGCTGGTGGACGTCCTCGGATACTACGCGGAGACCCTCTCCAAGTACGGCGACGACAACCTCGCGGAGCAGTATCTCGACGAGGCCATCGCTCTGAGCAAGGAGGCAGGACACGAGGATGCCCTCGCGTATGCGAACATGAACCGCCTTAAGTACGAGCAGAACAGGAAGCTCCCGTTGCCCGAGGACATCATGGAGAGGATGGACAGGATCATCGGCACCCTCGATGCCGTCCCCGCCAAGGACAAGCGCCTAAAGGAGACGCTGGCACAAGCGTACATGTTCAAATCCATGGGCCGCAAGCCCGAGGACTACGAGGGCCTCACCGAGGACATAGGGAACGCTTACAACATCCTCCTCGACCTCGCATACCAGGGAGACGTCAACGAGATGTATCTCATGTCCGTCGCGCGCTCGTATCTCATCCTGCTCAACATGAAGCACCCCGACAAGGCCAAGCAGGTCCGCAAGGAGATGCAGGAGATCGGCATCTCGCAGAAGGCTCTCGACGAGTCGTCGAGGAGTTCCATCGGCAACTCCGGAAAGAAGACCAGGGTGGATCTGGACAAAAAGCAGCCGGAGAAGCCCCTTCCCGGAAGAAGGCTCAAGAGACAGGTCAAGAAGAAGGACTGACCTCTCATCCACATCAGATTCTGACGTATCGGTACCGCAGTGCCTTCTGTGCATCGATAAAGAGAAAATAAGAATGGAGATGGGCGGGACGGCCCCGTCCATCGTTATGGTTTATTTGCGGAGTCTGCCCAGGACCATCATGGCAACGCACAGCGCGATGACGCCCAACGCGGTCCATATCGACATGGCCCTGATCGTCTCATCCTCGCCGACTATGACGTACCCGACGGACGCATCGGCCGGAAGCGCATAGTTGGGGTTGCTCAGAGCAGTGGCCACGGCGGTGTATTCTCCGGCCGCAGTGTGTTCCCCGTCCACCGAGACGGTCACGCTGCATACATCGCCGTCGACGAGATTGCCTACGGAAGCGGTCGGTGCGTAAGGCTTCCCGTCATAGATGAACGAGATGCGGGACCATTCGAGGGCGGCGACCTTGGGATCGATGACGAACTTCGTCACGGCGATATCTGGCAGAACGTAGTTGCCGTTGCCGAGCGCAGTAGCCTCCGCATCGTATGTGCCAGCATTGATTTGTGCATCCGCCAGAACGGTCACTGTGCATTCGTCCCCTTCGACGATATTGCCGACCGAAGCCGTCGGGAGATGTTCCTTACCGTCGTATGTGAACACGCTGTTCCATATCAGCTCGGCGACCTTGGGATCGATGACGAACTTCGTCGCTGTGACGTCAGGCAGCACATAGTTGCCGTTGCTTAGAGAAGTCGCATCCGCATCGTATGTGCCTGGATGGATCTGCGCTATCGCCAGAACGGTCACTGTGCATTCGTCCCCTTCGACGAGATTGCCGACCGAAGCCGTCGGGAGATGCTCCTTACCGTCGTATGTGAACACGCTGTTCCATATCAGTTCGGCGACCCTCGGCGATATGGTTAACGTGCCTCCGCTGACCGACGTCACGGTGTAATTCGACGTGGACTGCGCCGATACGGATATGCCGTACGCACCGACATCCTCGCCCGCTGCCCTGGACAGGGCATACGGGACCGGACCCACCGGACCGCCGGTGTTCCATATCACCGCAGCGACGAGTTCCGGATCCACTGAACCGTAGATCTTGGACGCATCGTCCGCATCGATGGTGATGGACGCCTTCAGTATCGAGAACGTTCCCGGCTGTACGGTGACGTCGTAGTTCTCGTTGGACTCAGCGGATACCGATATGACGTATGCGCCCACGTCCTCGCCTGTTGCCCTGGAGAGCGTGTACGAGACCGTTCCCGCAGGACCTCCGGTCTGCCATGTGACGGTCGCCGTCAGCTTCGGATCGGCAGATCCGTAGACCCTGCTCTTATCGTCCGCGGTGACGGTCACGCTGGCCTTGCTTATCGAGAATGACGTGGTGGCCGAACCGCCCAGATAGTTGGCGGTCTCGGGTATCTCGGCCTTCAGTTCATAATTGCCGGCATTGGTCGGTACATCAGCGGAATATTCCGCGGCACCCTGTTCCCTGAACAGGAAGGTCACGGTCCCGTTGCCGTCGTTGCCGGTCACCGTCGGTACCCGTGCGGTCTCACCGTAGACCCAGCCTTCGACGGTCACCGAAGGTGCTATGGCCGCTTTTGCGATCGCGAATTCCGCGGATGCCGCCGCTCCCTCATAGTTGGCGGTGGGGGATATCTCCGCCATCACCACATAGCTGCCGGCATCGACCAGCACCGCCTTCGAGTACGTGCTGTCCGAAGCGCCCTTCTCCTTGTACCTGAACGTCACCGTTCCGCCGCTGACGTTCCCGTCCACCGTCGGGGCGTTGGGTTCCTGGTCGCGGGTCCATCCGTCGATGGAGACCGTGGGAGTGAACGTCGCCTTCGCGATGGCGAAGTCGGCCGTGGCGGAACCCTTGAGGAACTGGGCGGTATCGGCCGCCGTCGCCCTTACAGTGTACTCCCCGGCATCCGTGGGTACGTTCGCGGAATAGTCGCTGTCCCCGCCGGACTTGGGTTTGTACTCGAACGTGACAGGTGCCTCGCCGACGTTCCCGGTTACGGCGGGCTGGTTGGGTGCCTGGCCGTAAGCCCATCCTTCGAGGGAGACCGTAAGATGGACGGGGATCTTGATCACGGTCGTCAGGGAGTCCTCCGCAGGGACCTCGTAGTTGCCGTTGGCGTCGTCAATCCTGTACCACACGACGTACGTGCCCGGATTGGAGGCTGTCGGGATCTCGGGCGAGTAGTCGCCGGTGTCGCCTATCCTGAACAGCGCCCTGCTGTCGGAGACGATTCCGCTGAAGAGCAGAGGCTGTGCCTTCGTGGTGTACTTGAGGGTCATCGGCAGAGGCTCCATCACCCATTCGGCCGAGAGCTTGGATATCGTCACGTCCACGGTCGCCGGTTCGGTGTCCTCGTAGTTGGGATCGTCCTTCACCATGTAGTACACCGTGTGCGTTCCCGCATCGGTTGCCGTCGGGATCTCAGGCGAGTAGTTCGTTCCGTCCAGACTGTATTGGAGGACGACGTTCCAGGACGGGTCGACACCGACCAGCTGCTGGGGCTGCCCGTTGTACGTCAGCTCATTGGCCGTCGGAACGAACGGGGTTTCCGGCGAACCCTTGGCGATGGTCACGACGACCGATCCCAATATCTCCGTGTCGCAGTGGTTATTGTCGCCGTGGATCATGTACCATACAGTGTATTCCCCGACAGCTTCCCCGGTCGGGATGTATTTCCTGAACACCTCCGTGTCGAGGCTGTAGAGCATCGTGCCTCCAGATGCCTCTCCCTTGATTATGAGTTCGTGCATCTCTCCGTTGTATTCCAGTCCTGTCACGGCAGTGGGCTCTACGTCCACGGTGGGGGCGGGTTTGACGATGGTGACCAAGACCCAGCTGATGTCGACGTCATCGTTGTCGGCGACTATCTTGTACCAGACGCGGTACTCCCCCGCATCCGTGGCTTTCGGCAATTCGGTACTGAAGTCTCCATCATCGCCCGATCTGTATTGCGCAGTGCCTCCGACCGCCGTCCCGGCGGTGATCAGCGTCTTCTCATCCCCGTCGTAGACGAGGCCGTCCACCGCTGCCGGAAGCGTCTCCCAGTAGACGTCGCTCCTGGCCTCGTACTTGGCGTAGACCTTCTTGACGCCCATGTCCGTCGCAGGGAAGCTGGAGATCTCCGTTCCCTCCTGGAAATCGCTGGTCGTGTACCATCCGACCCTCACGAAGCCGTCCTTCTCCGGCAACGGTCCGAGATAGATCTCGGTAGGTTTCTGGGGGAAGGGAGGTTCGAATTCGTGGGCATATCTGCTCGGCCCTATGCCCGTCAGTTTGTTCTGACCGTCATAGTACTCGATATCGTATTCCACCCCTTCCCAATGCGCAGTGAACCTCTTCGTTCCCGAGGAACCTTGTTCGATCGTCAGTTCCATCGTGATCGGATCCGTGGTATCGTCATTGGTCCAGCCGATGAATGTGAATCCTTCGATAGCGGGATTGTCCAGGGTGAACGTGGGTGTCTCGATGTTGTATGTTATTCTGCTTGGACAGTCCCCGCCGGCGTTATTTAGGAAGATATCGTAATTCACTGGCGCCCACTGCATGTAGAAGGTTTTGTCACCGTAATCGTCGATCCCCACCTCCGACACCCAATCCCCTGTCAGCTCCGGATTGTCATGCCATCCGGAGAAATAATAGCAGGCTCTGCTGACCTGGGTTTCGACGTAGAGTAACACACGGTCTCCGTGCGCATACGGGACCTTGTCGGGGCATCCCTCAGCGAACTCGCCGCCGTTGATGACATACGTGATCATGAACGGCAGTCCTATCGCTTCGAACTGTGCTGTGTAGGTCGCATCCTGCGTGACGAACGTGAGCTGGGGGTCCCAGGAGGTGAACTCGAACCTGTCCTTCACGTCCTGAGGTTTCAAAGGTATCGAGCCGTCGTATACCGGGATGGATCCGTACTGCACGTCCGTATCGGTCTCCAGGATCTCGCCGTTGAAGTTCTTCCAGGTGATCGTGAAGGTCCTCAGCTCACGGGAATAGGTCGCCATGTAGGATGAATCGCTGCTCACATCGGTGATCCCGGGGGCCCATCCAGAGAAGAGATACTCGTATTGGGCATCCTTCTGCCTGACGGGGTCCGCGGGCCTGACGATGCTGTCAGCGGGGGTGCCGAAATCGTAATCCGTGGAACTCAGCTCGGTCCCGTCCCAATCGTAGAACTTCACGGCGTACTTGTTCACTATGCGGTCGTAGACCGCGGCGAATGTGACCGACTCGGCAATCTCGCCGGCGGCGGGGACCGAGGGACTCCATCCCTTGAATGCGTACGAGAACTGCGGCGAGGGGTCCCGCGTGGGATCCTCCGGGACTGTGATGTCCGCATAGCCGGTGCCCGCCTCGTACCATGTCCTGGATATGATCTTCGCATCCCAATCCATGAACGTGATGCAGTATCTCTGCACATCCGTCTCGTTGTAGGTCGCCGTATACGTCGCATCTGCCGTCACAGTGACGGGCGTGGGGGACCATCCGGCGAACTCGTAGTACATGCCCCCGGACGGTTCTCTGACCGGATCTGGAGGGGTGATGACAGAGGGATCCGTCTCGACGTAGTGGAGGCCCTCCCACAGCACGGTGCCGTCCCAGTCGGCGAACCTGATCGTGTACTGTTTGGCTATCTTCTTGAAGGATGCGTAGTACGTCGCACCCCCGGTCACCGCGGGGAGGTCCGATACGGGCTTCCCGTCCGAGCTGTCGATGGCGTCCGACCATCCGATGAACTCGAACGTGTGCTGGACGGTCTCCTCCCTGGTCTGAGCGGGGCCGTCGTAGGACGGCTGGCTGCCGTAACCGACTTTCTCGTCCCTCTCCACCAGCGTCAGTCCGTCCCATGTCATCCATGTCACGGTGTAGGTGTTGAGTACCTCGTCGTACTTGGCGGTGTAGGTGACGTTCTCGGAGGCATCGGCTATCGCGGGTTCCCATCCGGAGAACACGTAGGTGTACTGTGCCGTGGCCTCCCTGGTCGCCACAGGGGCCTGGGCCGTGATGTCCGCAGCGGATGTGCCAGGTACGTAGTGGATGGTATCGAGCGGGGTACCGTCGTAGTTGACGAAGCCGACGGTCACGACGTTGACGTCCTTCCATGCGGCGACGAACGTCACGTCCCCCGTCACGGTGTATTCGGATCCCGGCTCGTAGAACGTCTCGCCGGCGATCCACCCTACGAACTCCAGGTCGCCCTTGTCCTCGTATATGCAGCCTGGGATGGTGAAGGTGGACCCCAACAGCTGTCTGTATGTGGTGACCGGGTATGCACCGAGTCCGGATTCCACCCTGACGTCCGCATAGTTCAGTTTGAACGGGGAGCTCTCATCCAGCGGATCGGGGAAGTTGGACCTCCAGATGTATCCGAAATTCGCGGCCTTGGCACCGTCGGTCTTCACCCATCCGACATACTTCCCCCTCTGGTCGAACGCCTTGCCTTCGGCCAGGAAGTCGGGGAGCAGCTGATCGGCGTTGTACAGGGGCCCGATGTGCTTGTCGACGAAGCTCTCGAAGTACTTGCCGATATAGTACATGGTGTCCGTGGGTCCGACATTGAAGCCTATGTTGTATTTGACATCCAGATGTTCGGTGACGTCCGGGGTGATGTATCTGCCGTCCGCACCGTCGATGTACTGGTCGATGAACCTTTCGAGGCTCAGTCTCTTCTCCTCTATCGAACAGTCGAAGCCCACGTCCTGCGAGTATTCGGCGTTCACCGGAGGGAGGTTTTCGCCCTGGATCCCTCCGATACCGTCACCGAAGACCACCAATTGGCCGCGGCAGTCCTTCAGGTACGGGTATTCCGTGAAGTCGTCCCCGAACTGAAGGCCGTCCTGGATGTATATGAACGATTTGCCCGTCGAGGGGTTGGTCTGCTGGGACAGCGCATACAGCTTCTGGTACAGGCGTTCCTCGGATATCTTTATGTTATCCTCGTCGTCATCCTGCGTCTCGACCGCGAACTCGACGATGAGGGTCTCGGTCGGATGCATGACCAGGAAATTGGTCATCCAGTTGAGCACGTCGTCCACGCTCTGGTCGTCCCCGTTGGACTTCATGGCGTAGAACGTGCCTCCGACCTTGTCCTTGCCGTGGCAGGTCCAGAGGTTCTCCCCGTCGTCCTCGAGATCGTACACGGTCCCGTCCGACCAGGTGAGGAGACCCCATTCCGCGGCCATCAGCCTGTCCCATATGCTGGCGCTGCCGGACGGAACGAGGTGCATGTTGTTGACACGTATGTCGAACAGCCTCACACCGGCGTTGAGCTGCTCATTGATGTACAGGTACTGGGTCTTCGCCATGTAGTGCATGTGCATGAAATCCCCGACGGACGCCGTGAAACGCGACTCCGTCTTCTTCATGCTCGAGTCGTGGGTCCCCGGGATGTTGATCTCGCTGATCCTCCTCTCCCCGGAGATCCCGGACATCCAGTTCTTGTCGCTCAGGGAATAGTAATCGTTGATCTGGCTGGCCCAGTCGATGAAGTTGGATCCGTCGGTCGCACTTCCGGGGGTTCCCGCGCTGAACGTCGCCTCGCCGTCCTTCAGCGCGACCAGGAATCCCTCGGCGGAATCGAAGAACACGGACGGGTCCCAGTCGCTGTTGTGTTCGCTGTATCCGTTCGTGAAGCGGCCGGTCTGTTTGTCCAGCGTCACGTATATGCTCGCGGTCTTCTCCAGGGGACCGGTGACGTTGATGCGGCAGGATTCCAGATAGATCCCGTTGCCTTCGACGGCCTCGTTGTACCTCACGACGGGGCCGCCTTTGATGTCGATATCGTCGGCATCCTCATCCATCATGATTCCGCCACCGATACCGTCGGCGGTGTTGTACTCGATCGTGCCTCCCCACAGGTTGAGGTTCCCGTTGTCCGTGTTATGGATGGCGCCTCCGTTCTTGCCGGCATGGTTGTATCTGAGCATCACGCCGCTGTGGATGTTGACCGTCGACCCGTCCTTTATGCAGATGGCCCCTCCGTTCACGCCGGCACGGTTGTAGCTGACATCCACCGTGCCCATCAGTTCGATGATGCCTTCGGTGTAGAATGCCCCGCCGTGCTGGTCCGCTACGTTGTCATGGAACACCGGGCCGTCCCTGACGACGACCTTGCGCTCGTCGGTGTAGACCGCGCCGCCGCAGTCATGGGAGTTGTTGTTCATGAAGACGGTCTTGCCGCCGGAGATCTCCAGGCCTCCGTCGGTGATGCAGATGGCCCCTCCGTGCTTCCCGGAATAGTTCCCTGTGAAGACGCAATCGATGACGTAGAGCATCTGATCGTCCGCTTCCATGAAGATGGCGCCGCCGTTTCCGTGATGGCTCACGCAATCGATGAATCTGCAGTTCTGTATGGTACCGGAGTTCCTGTAGTCGATGTGGAGCGCCCCTCCGTTGCTGGAGCTGTCATCGTCCGTCACCTCGTTCCCGAAGAACACGACATTGTAGAGGTTCATCGTGCAACCGTCGTCGTCATCGCAGAAGATGGCACCTCCGTCGTCCTCGCAGGTGTTGCAGACCACATAACCGCCGGTCATCTCCAGGTCGCCGTTGTTGTAGATCGCTCCGCCCCATTGGGTGGCCCTGTTGCCGATGATGATCCCGCTCTCGAATATCAGTTTGGAACCGTCATGGATGTTGATCGCACCTCCGTCCTTGGCATAACCGCCGGTGATCGTCCCCGTGCCTATCGTGTCCTTGATGGTCATGGTGGTGTACGCCCTTATCACGAACACCTGCCCGTCCTTATGGTCGTCGTCCAGCTGTCTGTCTATGGTGTATCCGTTCAGATCCAGGATTATGTTCCTGGTGACGGTTATGCAGTCCCTGCCTTCGGCATATATGCTGTTGGTCAGTGCGACCTCGGTCCCGTTGGGCGTGCCGCTGTCGTTGGCCAGACTCTTGAGCTCATCCCAGGTGCTGATGAGCGTCATGCCGGTCTTGGACGAGTTCCACAGTTCGTAATCGCAGAAGAGTTCGGGCAGCTGGGTCTCCGCCAGATCCTCCTTGAACGGAAACCCGCTGACCTCGTTGTATGAGAACACGCTCTGGAGACAGGGGTATGTGTTGAAGTGGTCGGTGAAGGGTTTGGACGGGTCCTGCATGGCGAAGTCGATCTTGGATGACGGATCGACCGGGCCGGAGAAACCGATGGTCTCCCCGTCGCTGAGCATCACGTTCTTGCCGAGCATTGCCCTGTTGTCGTAGATGTTGGGGGTCCCGCGGATGTTGAATACCGATCCGCTCTCCACCTTGATGCCCCCTCCGTACAGCAGGGCCTCGTTGCCTGTGATCAGACATGTTCCGAGATCCAGTGTGCCGACCCCATGGAGACAGATGGCCCCTCCGTCCATCTTCGAGGCGACGTTGTTCCTCATTGTCACGTTATCCGCTGTGACCGTTCCGATTATGCATATAGCACCTCCGTTTTCGTTGGCCGTGTTGGACTCGAAATTGGAGCCGTTCAGCACGAGTCTGCCCTCGTTATAGATTCCGCCGCCGCTGTAGCAGACGTTCTTGATGAAATTGGTACCGGTGACGTCCATGACACCGGTGTTGTACGCGCCGCCCCCGTCGTATGTGGGTTTGTCAGGCGTTTCGTTCTCTCTGATGGTGCACGTTTCCAAGGTGACGTGGTTGCCTATGGAATCCAGGTCGCTGCTCGTCGGCATGTTACAGATTCCTGCTCCGTAGTGCGCTATGTTACCTGATATGACGGTGCCCCTGACGGTCAGTACCGCCCAATCCCCTTCGTTGAAGATCGCTCCGCCGTGACCCCGGAGCTCCTCCACGGAGTCCGCGGAACAGCCGTCGATGGTCGAACCGGTGACGGACATCGTACCCTGGTTGTACAGTGCGCCTCCTTCATTCTCGGCCACGCTGCCCTTGATGAGGACGTCCTTCAGGGATATGTTGCTGTCCGCGGTGTTGTAGACGGTTCCGCCGCAGCCTGTGACCATATCCGTCACGGAATCATCCCTGTATGCGGTATTGTTCCTGAATTCCGTACCCGTGAAGTCAGCCGCCCAATGCGACCCGCTCTCGGTGTTCCACACGACGTTGGATTCGTTATAGACCGCACTTCCGGCCAGGGATTCGCTGTTGCTGATCTCCCCGCCGGTCACCAGCAGTTTGGCGTTCGGCGTATTGTAGATGGCACCGCCGTACTGCTTGGACCTGTTCATGGTCATATGCGTCTGATCGATGATGACCGTACCCTCGTTGTAGATGGCGCCTCCCTTCTCGCCGGCGGAATTGCCGGCGAAGGAACAGTTCTGGATGTGGACGAATCCTTTGTTGTAGATGGCCCCTCCGTTCCTCTCGGCCTGGTTGAGGGCGAAGGTGGTATCCTTTATGTTGAGGACTCCGTGCACATCGTTGTAGATGCCTCCTCCGTCGAGGGAGGCACGGCCGTTCCTGAACGTTCCGCTCTCGATGGTGAGGTTTCCGTCGTTCACGATGGTCCCGCCGATGTTCGTCTCACTCGGGAAATCGCCCCATATCATGGAGTTCATGACGATCGCCGACCTGTTCTCGCTGGTATCCTTGATGGTTATGGAGACGCCGGAGCCTATCCTTAGGAATCTCGTGTCTTCCTTTATGTTTGCTGTGGGCGGACTGGTGGAAAGCGGGTTGACCCTATGTCCGTTCAGATCGATGGTCATGCCCCAGTCGGGCTCACCGGGGACGACATACAGATTCAGGTTGGCACAGTTCTTCCTGAAGCCGTCGTCCGTTCCTGTAAGCTTCACGGTCTTTCCGCTGTTCTGCGGTCTCAGTGCGTCCATGAGCTGATACACATCGCTGACTTCGATCACGTCTTCCGGTTCATCGTTCGCACTGGCCGACCCTGCTGCGAACAGGGCGGTGACGGCCAACAGTGCGATCGTCATCACTACGAATATCTTGACACGGAGGGGTTTCCCTGGCGCCTCCCCGCCGTGTGCTGCTCTAATTTTGCCCATCGATGACCACCAAAATTTCTGAATCAAACGTCCGGAAACGGAACGGATGTGCAGTGTTGTGTGCTCTTTTATATTTTTTAATTAGAGGTCCGAAAGTGTACCAATAAATTGTGGCAC
>JAFPVN010000332.1 GCA_017395275.1 Candidatus Methanomethylophilaceae archaeon
AGCTGCTCCTCGACGGCAGCGCCAAGCGCCAGTTCGAGAGATACAGGACGGCGTCCAACGAATGAGCTCCGACATCCTCGCAGAACTCGCCGAAGCGGCACGCCTACGCGTATACGGATCCAAGAAGGGGATATCGCCGGAGGAGATGGAGAGGAGGGCGAGATCCCTTCCATCGGACACGGGATTCCCCTTCGAGGAGGCGCTGCGCAATCCGGGAATGTCCTTCATCTGCGAATGCAAGAGGGCATCGCCGTCGAAGGGCGTGATAACGGAGGACTTCCCCTACGTCGATATCGCCAAGGACTACGAGAGGGCAGGCGCATCCGCCATATCCGTCCTGACCGAACCCACGAGGTTCCTCGGTGACATCAGATATCTGGAGGAGATCTCGGGAGAGGTCGCGGTCCCCTGCCTCAGGAAGGACTTCGTCGTCGACGAGTACATGATATACGAGGCCAGGTGCGCCGGTGCATCCGCCGTGCTCCTGATATGCTCGATACTGGAACCGGAGCAGATGAGCAGATACATAAAAATCGCCCACAGTCTGGGGATGTCCGCACTCTGCGAAGCCCATGATGCGTCCGAGGTCAGGATGGCCGCCTATGCGGGAGCAAGGATCATCGGTGTGAACAACCGCAACCTGAGGGACTTCTCCGTCGATCTCGGTACGTGCATATCCCTGAGGCCGCTGATACCGGAAGGGGTGCTGTACGTCGCCGAGAGCGGCATATCGACACGCGGGGACATCGAGCGTCTCGAGGATGCGGGAGTGGATGCGGTGCTCATCGGAGAGACGCTGATGCGCGCCGAGGACAGGAAGAGGAAACTGGACGAGCTGAGAGGGGTTTCATGACATTGGTCAAGTTCTGCGGCATACGCACCATGGCCGATGCCGATGCGGTCAACGATATCCATCCCGATTTCGCGGGGTTCGTATTCGCTCCCGGAAGGAAGCGCACCATAGACGCGGATACGGCCGTCTCACTCAGAAATGCGATTGACCCAGATATCAGAACCGTGGGCATCTTCTTGGACCAGCCGATCAGAGAGATAGTCCAAATCGCTGGCAGCGGGGCCATAGACATGATACAGCTGCACGGCTCGGAATCGGAGGATTACGTGAAGGATATCAGAACCCTCACCGGACTAGAGGTGATCCGTGCGTTCACCGTCCGCACCGGTGATGATGCCGTATTGCATTCATTCACTTGCGCCGACCGTCTGATGTTCGATTCCGGAGCGGGTTCCGGGGAGAGGTTCGACTGGTCGTCCCTCTCGGGGATAAGGAGGCCTTTCTTCCTCGCCGGAGGACTGGATGCGGATAACGTGTACGAGGCGATCATCGAGGTCCGTCCCTTCGCGGTGGACGTGAGTTCCGGTATCGAGACCGAAGGTAATAAGGATAAAACGAAGATGCGGGCATTCATGGAATCCGTCCGCATCGCGGACGGGAGGTTGGAAGGATGACCGATGGCAACGGAAGGTTCGGGGACTACGGAGGACAGTACATACCCGAGACGCTCATGAACGCCGTGATCGAGCTCGAGGAGGCGTACAACAGATACAAGGACGACCCGAGATTCCAGAAGGAACTGTCGGATCTGTTCCGGGAGTACGCCAACAGGCCCAGCAGGCTCTACTACG
>JAFPVN010000333.1 GCA_017395275.1 Candidatus Methanomethylophilaceae archaeon
ATCGGGTTGATTATGGCCAGCGCCACAAGTATCTCCAAACGTCCGGCCCACATCATGATGACCATCATGACCTTCAGGAACGGCGACATCGCGGCTATGTCGACGTCCACCGTACCGAGCGACGTTATCATCGCCAGCACCACCTCGATGCTCTCGACCGACTCCACGCCGCTGAGCATGAAGATCACCACGAACACGCAGATCGTGACCATGAACATGAACACGACGACGGCGCACATGCGGACGTAGTCCCTGGACGCCGGCGAACCGTCGACGTAGATCTCGTCGACGGTGTTCGGATGGAGGACGTGGTCGACAGTGTTCCTCAAGTACTTCAGCAGGACGATCATCCTCGACATCTTCACACCTCCGGATGTCGATCCGGACGATGCCCCCACGAACGCTATTGCGAACATGATGATCATGGAGAGCTTGGGCCACGTGTCCATCTCGGGCAGGGTGTACCCGGTGGTGGTCGACGAGGATATGACGGCGAACACGGAATCCAGATAGGTCTCTATCGGGCTGACCTCCGAGTAGGGCTCCACGAGGAAGTACATGACGATGGACATCGCGATGCACCATACCAGGACGCCCAGGAACTCGCTGCTCTGCCCGTACACCCCCGGCTTGCGGAGGTAGATGGCCTTGAAGTGCAGGTAGAAGTTCGTACCTCCCAGGAACATGAACACGATCATGATGACCCTGGCGGCGTTGTTCACCTCCATGTCTCCCGATACCAGTCCCCCGGTCGACACCGTGCACAGGGACAGGGACAGGGAATCGAACCCGTCCGTCCCGGTGATGATCAGAAGGAGGAACATCACGGCCGTGAGCAGGAGGTAGATGAAGGCGAACTGGATGGCCGCATCCCTCAGCCTGACGGACATGTTGGTGGAACCGGAACCGGACATCTCGTTGCTGACCAGCGTCCTGTTTCCGACCTTTGCCATCGGCAGGATGAGCATGACGATCAAGATGATCATGATCCCTCCGATCCAATTGCTCAGGGACCTGTAGAACATCACGCCGTTGGACCACCTGCCGTAATCGGAGATCGTGCTGCATCCGGCGGTGGTGAATCCGCTGGCGGATTCCATGAGGGCGTCGATGGCGGACATGCCTCCGAGGACGAACTGGATCATCCCGAAACCTATGGATATTATCCAAATGACCGCCAGCATCACCAATACGTTCACGGGGCGCACATAGCCCATCTTGAAACCTATCTGACAGAAAAGACCCAGCACCGAATAGATGAGGAACGACACCAGGAAAGGGAACACGGACTCGCCGTACACCAACGATACGATTATGCAGGGAATCATCGAGGCGGCCAGACCGATGAAGACGATGCCCGCCATCCAGAAGGACGGGCTCTCTATCCTCTCGTGCGCCAGGGTGATCATGTATGTGTGCTCCCTAGGGTACGTATATGCCACCACACTTAAAATATCTGTCCGCCGACGTATCCGGACCGGTTTTTGTTCGACATATGACGTATAGGGATTACGTCATCGTTCGAAAAACACCGAATAGCCGTTGATGCTGTACGAAAATCGAATCAATATCTACGAAATATGTTATTCCCAGTTCGAATTATTTTCAAATCGACGACATGTTTTACGAAAAAACCGTATCAAAGCACTAGGGTATGAACAAAGTATATTAAATAAGAACCGACATCCAGCCCTCATGAAAGGTTTCCTTAAACCCGAATCGATTGCAATCATCGGAGCATCCAACGACATCACCAAGATCGGTGGAATGCTCGTAGCGAACCTCAAGAACGCCGGCTTCGACCAGTCCAAGCTGTATCCCATCAACCCCAAGGCGGACGAGATCCAGGGCATCAAGGCCTACAAGAGCGTCACCGAGGTCGGAAAGCCCATAGACCTTGCGGTCATCAGCATCAAGTCCACCTTCGTCATCCCCGAGATGGACAACCTCAAGGCGGCAGGCATCGGATACGCCATCATCCTCACCGCCGGATTCAAGGAGGACAGTCCCGAGGGAGCGGAGCTCGAGAAGCAGCTCGTCGCCAAGGCCAAGGAGTACAACATCAGGATCCTCGGTCCCAACTGCTTCGGTAACATGGACCCCAAGAACAAGGTCAACGTCACCTTCGCCAAGGCCATGCCCAAGGCGGGCAACCTGTCCATCTTCTCCCAGTCGGGAGCCGTCGGTTCCTCGATGCTCGACTGGGCTGTCGACACCGGCGTCGGTATCGCCAAGTTCATCACGTTCGGTAACAAGTGCGACGTCGACGAGGCGGACCTCTTCTCCGCGCTCTCCGAGGACCCCGACACGAAGGTCATCGGAATGTACTGCGAGGGAATCTCCAACGGAAGGCACTTCGTTGACGCCATCAGCGGCATGAAGAACAAGAAGCCCATCGTCATCTTCAAGGCGGGTTCCACCGCAGCCGGAGGAGCCGCAGCATCCTCGCACACCGGTTCGCTGGCGGGATCCGACGCGGTCAACAGCGTCGTGTTCAAGAAGCTCAACATCCACAGGGCGAAGGACCTCGACGACCTGTACGACTCCTACGCCATGTTCCACGCCTTCGACCACATGGACAAGGATA
>JAFPVN010000334.1 GCA_017395275.1 Candidatus Methanomethylophilaceae archaeon
CAACAACGACGGCTGCGCAGTGGCCAGGTCCAACGAGGCCAAGGCGCTCGGCATCAGGATGGGCGATCCGCTGTTCAAGATCAGGGACATCGTGGAGAAGAACGACGTGGCGGTCTTCTCCGGGAATTTCGCGCTGTACGGCGACATGTCAAGAAGAGTCCAGGAGGTCCTGAGGGGCTACTCCCCTTCCGTCGAGGTCTACTCCATCGACGAGGCGTTCCTGGACCTGGACGGCATCGATGCGGACTACGACGCCTACGCCAAGGAGATCTCCCGCGAGTGCTGGAGGCGGACCTCCATCCCGGTGTCCGTGGGCATCGCCCCGACGAAGACCCTCGCGAAGATCGCCTCGAAGCTCTGCAAGCGCTACCCCAAGCTCAGGGGCGGCTGCTACATGCACAGGAGGGAGGACATCGAGAAGGTCCTGAGGAAGTTCCCGGCCGAGGACGTCTGGGGCATCGGAAGGCGGATGATGCGAAAGCTCGAGTCCATGGGCGTGCAGACCGCCTGGGACTATGCCTCCCTTCCGGAGACCACCGTCAGGATGCTCTTCCACCTGCCCGGTTACAGGACCTGGAAGGAACTCAGGGGCATCCCCTGCATCGCGCTGGAGGACATGATCGAGCCCCGGAAGACCATCTGCGTGTCGAGGAGCTTCTCCAAGGAGATCACCGACTGCAATGATCTCTGCGAGCAGGTGGCCAACTTCGCGGAGAGCGCCGTCGGCAAGCTCCGCGCCCAGGGATCCGTCGCCCTGGAAATCGTCGTGTTCGCCCTGACGAACCGCTTCAGGGAGAACGCCCCGCAGACCTGCGCCAGCAGGCTCGTGGTGATCCCCGACGGGACCAGCGACCACCGGACGTTCATCCGGGCGGCGCTGGAAGGCTGCCGGGGCCTGTACGATCCCCGCTACGCCTACAAGAAGGCAGGCGTGGTCATCACGAAGCTCGTGCAGGAGGAGGGCTTCTCGCAGTCGCTCTTCGCCGACCAGGATGCATTGGAAAAGGAGTCGAGGCTCTCTTCGAGCATCGACTCCATCAATAAACTATACGGCCGGGGCGCCGTCCTGCTGGGCTCCCAGGGGACCGGCGAGATCAGGATGAGCCGCGAGCACCAGAGCCCGCACTACACCACCCTCTGGGCCGACATCCCCAAGACCTCCGTCCACTAACCGCTCCGGCATACCCGGGTAAATAGAATAATTTATTATTCAAATTAAGATAGATTTGGATAATAGATTATTTAATCGTATCTTGTCGTCCGTATCTAAACGCACGATTATGGCCGACATTGAGAAGAACCTCAGGGAGATCGCCAGGGCCAAGGGCCTGAAGCTCTCCGACATCGCCGCCCGGATGGGCACCACCGTCAGCAACCTCCTCACTTCCGTCAAGGGCAACCCCACCGTATCGAAGGTCCAGGGCATCGCCGAAGCGCTCGGCGTGGGGGTGACCGACCTCCTCAGGCTCCGTCCGCAGTCCGCCCAGGGACTCGTCGTCCTGGACGGGAAGACCTGGCAGATCGCCAGGCCTTCGGAAGCGGTGGTGCAGATCCCCGCGTATGACCGCTACGACGTGCTGCGGGGCGAGGTCCGGACGTTCATCGCCCGGGCCGTGGAGGGAGGAGAGACCGTCTCGATGGCGGGCCTCGTCGAGGCGATGGAACTCTTCTGTCTGGTCTACGACCCCCATGCCGAGGTCTTCCACCTCTGCCTGACCTACGGCGACGGGAAGACGATGACCATCCCCTTCGATAAGATGGAGTTCGCCGTTTGGGATGGCGACGAGGCGTCCTGGGACCTGCAGCAGGTCACCGAGGAGATCGTCGCCGACCTGGAGGGCGCCGTCCCGGCGAGGCTCCGCGAGGAGGGCCGGTAGACGCCTTCCTTTCCGCTTTACGGTTCGTCCGTCTCCAAGCTCCTGCCCACGAATTCAGCCATCAGCTTCGCGAAGTCCGTGATGTCCATCTCGACGCAGGCTTTCTCCAGCGCATTGTCGTATTTCTCTTCCCACATCTCCGGGATGACCGTCCACGGGTATCCCCCGGCCACCAGCTGGGTGTTCATCAGGAGGCGCGCCACCAGTCCGTTCCCCGCCTGGAACGGATGGAGCCAGGCGATGAGGAAGTGCCCCATGACCGCCCGGACAAAGGCGTCTCCCTCGCCGGTGAAGAGCTCCCTGAAGACGTCCATGGCCCTGTCGAGCGCCCCTGGCTCCGGGGGTATGTGCCTTGAGTTCCGGACGTGGAAGGGGGTGTCCCGGTACCAGAATACCAGCTCTTCCCAGTCCCATACCCCGGCGTTGAAGACGGGATAGGTCAGGTAGTCGAACAGGCCGACGAGAAAGTCCCCGTCGGTTATCCAGGCCGCGCCGTCGCTCCCTCCCGTCATCAGGTTGAGCAGGCGGGAAACCGCATTGTCGAAGGCGCGCGCGTAACCCAGCGTCGCGCACGAGCTTTCCAGGTCATGTCCCCAGTCCTCGGGATTGAATTCCGGGTCCGAGCGCGCCTTCTCCGCGGCCTCCTTGTCCACCGTATATCCGTCGAGGCCGAGGGAGTTGAAGATGTCCTCCGGGTAGGCCTCGGCGGTCATCCGGAGGATCTCCCCGGGTGTCCTGTCGACAGGTTTGACGGCGATGCCGCCTTTCGCCTCCAGGACGGCGGGATGCATCGAGCGCCACATAAGCCGCATGCGCGTGGCGACGGCGCACGTCTCCATCGGCACGGCTATGTCCTCGCTGAAGGGGTTCTCCTCCTCCAGCCTGCGGCCGGACTCGCGGAGGCGCCCCATGATGTAGTCCGCGTACCACGGGTTGCCGATGGAGCGCAGGCCCCCGGCCACCCGGCAGGCACCCTCGAAAAGGCCCTTGCGCAGCGCCAAGTCGACGAGCCCGCCGGTGTCCTGGACCATGGCCAGGCAGGTGCGCGCGTCCGTCGGATGCTCGCGCCAGAACCCCGGCGACGCGGTCAGCAGGGCCCTGTTCAGCCCGTAGAGCCTCACGCCGTAGCGCGGCTCGGTCTCGATGTTCGCCCCGCCGCAGGGCTCGGCCGGGTCGGATCCCCGGACCTCGACCAGCTCGTGTCCTCCGGGCAGCCACGTGAAGGTGTTCTCCGCGCAGCCGGACCGCACCGTCAGATGGCGGGGGATCACGCCGCCCCCCGCGCGGAAGAGGAGCGAGTCGTCGGCCGCGAGCACCCATCCGTCCTCGCCGAACATGCTTCCGCAGTAGGCGGCGACGAAGTGCCAGAAGGCCCTGTACCAGTCCGACACGAAATGGTCGCGGTAGGTGATGAAGTACCATTCGCCGGTTATCCTCCCCAGATGGCGGCTTTCCAGGAGCCTCCGGGTGTGCTCCACGCCGAGGGTCTTGTCCCCGTGCAGGATGGGGAAGGCGTCCCCGCGGGATTCCTTGAAACGCCTGAGGGCGGCGAGGGATTCGTTGAGCGGTTGTTCCTGTGTCTTGTTTTCCATGTTGACGTGTTTTCGTTTCCTTCTGAAAAGATACATGTGCGGTGTCATTATTGGGACACTACCTTCAGCCCGCCGGCCTTCTCGACCAGCTCGTTGATGAGATCCGCGAAGGAGTCCAGCTTCAGGTCCACGAATCCTTCTTCGAGCGCCCGCCGGTAGTCGTCGTGCCGCTCCTCCGGGATGACGATCCACGGGAAGCCGTAAGAGATCAGCTGACTGTTCATGTACAGGCGTGCAAGCACTCCCGACATCCGCTCCACGGGCCGGATGTAGTCCAGGAAGAAGGCCCCGAGGACGGCCCGTATGAAGGGATTCCTCTCGGTGGGGAGCAGTCTCCCCAGGGCCATCATCGCACTGGGGATCTCGTCCGGTCCCACGGGGATGTAGTCTGAATCCTTGATGAAGAGCTCCTTCCTCCGGAAGAGGGTGCAGGCGTCCTCCTCCAGCAGCTGGTGGTCCCTGAAGGGTTTCATGAGGGTCCTGTGCCACTTCGGGAACCTCTCCAGCATGTTCCGGGGGTCGGCTCCGCCGGTCAGCGAGTCCAGGATGTCCGTCTGCACCAGCCGGTAGGCGTCTATGTATCCGGTCGCTGCCGCGACGTTCTCCTCCCCCGCCTCCCTGCTCAGCACGTCGTAGTCCCAGCTGCCCTCCGCGGCGCCCCGGGCCAGGTCCTTCGTGACTTTGAAGCCGTCGAGGGTCAGGGTGGTCGAAGCGTCCTCCAGGCGGGTCCGGTCCATCGTCTCCTTGACTTCGGACGGCGTCCGCGGTGTGAAGTGGATGAAGCTGATGCTCTCCGCGTCCAGCACGTCGTCGTTCATCCGGCTCCACATCAGGCGTATGCGCGTGGCGATGGCGGAGTCGTCCTTGGGCGCGACGGTGACATCCTCGCGGAAGGGGTTTTCCGGCTCCACCCTCAGCTTCATGCAGTCGAGGTTCTGGAGTATGTTCTCGGCGAGGATCGGATAGCCGATGGAGATCAGGCCTCCGGTCACCCTTGCCGCCCCGCCGGCGAGCACCTCCCGGGCGGCCACGGCGGCGACCTCATCCTCGTCCCGGACGAGGGACAGGCAGGTGCGCGCCTCCATCGGGTGCATGAGGTAGAACCCGGGAGAGGCGGCCAGCAGCGCGTGCTCCAGCGGATAGAGCCGGACGCCGAAGCGGCGCTCCGGTTCGGCGCCCGCCGGGACCGACGCGCCCACCACCAGCAGTTCCCCTCCGGCGGGCAGCCTTACGAAATGCGTGGCCTGGCCGGCTGCGCGGACCGTCAGGCTCCGGGGGACCTTGGTATTGGCCGCGTGGAAAAGGAGCGAGTCGTCGGCGCCCAGGCACCAGTTCTCGCCGTACAGGCTCTCGAGGTAGGCGGCGATGAAGTCCCAGTAGGCCATGGACCAGTATTGGGGCCGGTCCCAGTCGAAGGGGTCGCCGTCCGATACGTAGTACCATCCGTCGACGATTTCCTTCAGGACGCTTTTCACGACGAGCGGCCACAGGTAGTCCTCGGGCAGTTCGTCCTTCCTGACGACCGACCCCGTATGATGGTCCGGGGACAGGAGGAGCTCCTTGAGTGCGGCGGCTCCCTTCTCCGCGTCCTCCTCCATCTTCAGGAATCCCAGCATGGATTTGCTTTTCTTTGCCATAATGTGAATTGTTAAAGGTGTTTACGATATGTGTCCGGAACTATTGCATGAACAGCTCGATGCGGCAGTTCCGGTTGGCGGACACCGGCTCGTAAAGGGCAGTCCCGCCCTCGGAGAGGACCTCGATGCGCTCCTCCGGCACGCCCCGCTTCTTCATCAGCGAGGCCACGTGCTCCGCCCTGGCGAGTGCGATGGAAGCGTTCCTGTCGGGCGATCCCG
>JAFPVN010000335.1 GCA_017395275.1 Candidatus Methanomethylophilaceae archaeon
AGCCCTATGGCAAAGGGAATCATCACATTCGAGAAGACATCCGCGGGAATACCCGTAATCACCGAGAGGATCGCGGATTCGCCCAGCGCGGGGTTCATGGTGGCCGTCAACACCGGATCGAGGGACGAGAGCAGCGATATATGGGGCATCTCGCACCTCCTTGAGCACGTGGTCTTCAGGGCGACCAAGACCCGTTCGTCCTTCCAGATGTCGAAGGAGATCGAGGGCGCCGGAGGGGAGATGAACGCCTTCACCGCAAAGGAGATCACGGCATTCTACAGCTCCACCCTCAAGGACACCGCCGACACGGCCAAATCGCTGGTGGCGGACATAGTCTGCAACCCTCTGATCAACCAGTCCGACGTGGACATGGAGAAGAAGATCGTCCTGCAGGAGATCAGCATGGTGGAGAACGACCCGTCGTCGTACATCCACGACCTGTTCGCCGAGACGATGTGGAAGGACCACCCTCTGGCACATGGCGAGGCGGGTACCACCGACATAGTCAAGTCCATCGGATCCGAGGAGCTCAGGAAGTACTACTCGGAGAGGTACGTGCGCCCCAATCTCGCGGTCTTCGCCTGCGGGAACGTGGACAAGGACGACGTCATGGCATGGGCGGAGGAGAACTTCGACGCCATGCCCGACGGCAAGGCCAACGAGAGGCACGCCCCCAAGGTGGTCGACGGTTCCTACAGGCACGTCGTCAGGAAGGAGGACCACTGCTACGTCGGGATGGGATTCCCCGGTTACAGCGCCACCGACGCGAGGCGTCCCGCGCTGCAGATGCTGAACGCGGTGCTGGGAAGCGGTTCCTCGTCCAGGATGTTCCAGCGCGTCAGGGAGGAGAAGGCGCTGGTGTACTCCGTGTACAACTACGTCGATCAGAACTCCGACGGAAGCTCCATGGGCACGTTCCTGTCCTCTACCGAGGAGAACGTGCTGGAGGCCATCGAGACCGCCGGGAAGGTCCTCCGCAGCATCAGGGAGGAGGGAGTGACCAAGGAGGAGCTGGCCAAGGCCAGGAACCTGGTCAAGGGAGCCACCGTGAGGCGCGCCGAGTCCACCCAGAGCGAGCTGTACAGGCTTGCCCGCGGCACCATGCTGACCGGAACGCCCGTGTCCCTGGAGGACTGGCTGGGGTCGTTCGACGCGGTCACCTGCGAGGACGTCATGGCCGTGGCCGACGACGTGATAAGGAACGACCTCCTGTCCGTGACGATGTACGGCACGGATGTGAAATCGATGAAGGACTTCAGTCCTTCGCAGATTGAGCTCTGACCTGCTCGAGCTGGTGGAGCACGGCGCGGACCGCGCTGGGCTTCGCCTTCACGAGACGGGGGGTCATGCCCTCGTTGACCGTCCCGATGTCCCCCGCTTCTATGGCGATGAAGCAGACCTTGTCGGGCATCATCTCGGGCTCCATCTCCCTGCCTATGCGCATGGCGGTGGCGAGGTTTATGTCGTGGGCCGAGGCGTCCCCGATGGTCTCGTCGAAGTCCTCGGGATCGAAGAACATTATTGTGCCTGGCTCATACATCTCCGTCTGTATCGCATCGACGATTATGACGTTCCTGTAGCCCCACATCAGGGGGATTATGTCGAGGCCTCCCACGGCCTCCTGTCTGGTCTCGACCCCTTCGAGGTGCATGTCCTCGATCTCCTGCACGACCTCCAGGCCTATGGCGTAATCGGTCATTATCGGGCTCCCGAGACCTATTATCAGAACGGTGTCACTGCGCCTGTCCATTCTCCCTCGCCTTCATTATCCTGATGTAGATGCTGAACGCCTCCAGGAACAGGATGGGCGCCAGCGCTATGAGCGCGATCATACCGAACCCGTTGATGACGGCTTCGGTGCCTACGTACTTGACGGACGCTATGCTCGTGTACATGCTGCTGATGATGGCCACGGACATGGGTCCGGTGGAAACCCCTCCGGCATCGAACGCGATACCGATCATGTCCCTGTCGCCGACCCACATGAGTATTATCGCCAATGCGTAACCGGGCACGACGATCCAGAGCAGGTCGAAGTCCACGCATATCCTTATCATCCCGATGGCGACGAATATGCCGACTCCCGCCGAGATGACGTATCTGACCGCCTTCCTGTTGATGTTCCCGCCCGATGACTTCTCGACGCGTCCGGCGAGGATCTCCACAGCGGGCTCCGCTATCGCGACCAATATACCCAGCAGCGCCCCGAGGAACGCCAGTATCACGGGGTCGTCGGCGAGCTCGGCGCCCAGGCCCGATGCGACGGGGATGAATCCGGTGTAGATCCCGGTGAGGAAGATGACGATCCCGCTCCCCGCCATGAGCACGCCTTCGACCATGTGGATGACCGAGTTCCAGGAGTACTTGAGGAACATCCTCTGGAACACCGCGAAGAAGACCATCAGCGGGACCACTGCGTAAATGACGCTGGTGAGCGAGTCGAGGAAGGACTTGGACAGGCGCTCGAAGGTATCGGGGATGTACGGTTCGTACTCCGCTCCCCCTCCTCCCGAGACGTCACCGCTCCCGGACACGAGTCCCAGTATGAGCAGCGCGATTATCGGACCGACGGATGCGAGACCGATCATACCGAATCCGTCCAGCTCGTTCCTGAACTTACCCACGGAGCATATGCCTATACCGAGCGAGAGCAGGATCGGCACGGTCATCGGACCGGTGGTGACGCCTCCGGAATCGAACGCGATGCCGAGGAACTCCGACGGCGTGAACACCGCCATGGCGATGACGGCCAGATAACCGATCGTGAGCAGGATCCTCAGCGAGAACTTGAAGACGATCCTGCATGCGGCGATGATGAGGAACACCGCGACCCCCGCCGCTATGGAGTACACGAGGGCGTTCCTGCTGATCCCCTCGAACAGCGAGGTGACCTGTGTTGCGAAGACGCCGACGTCCGGCTCCGCTATCGTCACGAGGAACGAGATCAGGGAGACGACGGCGATCATGAAGAGCCTGGATTTCCTGCGGGATATCTCCGAACCGACGGATTCCCCCACGTCGTTGATCCCCCAGTCGACACCGTAAAGGAACACGGTGAATCCGATGAGGACCATCGCGATGCACACGATGAAGAGGCCGATGTCCTCCGTGGAGGGTTTGACGAGAATCAGGTCCAACAGTAGGACTATGCCTGCGATCGGCAATGTGGATACCATCACCTCGCGAAAAGTGTCCCCTACTGTCCCCATGGTTTACGGTAAGCCCGCTTATATAATAAAACATGCGGTAATGGGACGCGCGATTATATGCGAGGACGTCCATCACCTCCACGTGGAACTGAAGGTCGAATCCTTTCCCGTGGTCAACGGATACCAATTGACCCAGAGGCAGATAGAGGTGCTCGAGGCCATCCGCAGGGAGGGCAGCAAGAACGCCGCAGCCAAGAAGCTGGGCATATCCGTGCCCGTTGTCCACAACTACATCAGGGCGGTGGAGGAGTCCACCGGGGTCAGGATGCTCGAGTCCGTCCCCACCGGGAGCAGGCTCACCGACGACGCGCTGCGCATCCTGGATGTAACGACGATGCACAGGCGCAGGAACACGGACGGGCGCAAGTTCACCGTGGCGTGCTCCCCGGTGACGGAGGAGCTCATCATGTCGGCGTTCACCGCCGCGAAGATCAAGGGTGACATCCTTGTCGCGGACGACCAGTTCAACATGAGGATGCTCCGCAGCGGCATGGTGGAGATGATCATCGTCGACGACCCCGTCAACCTGTTCGACCTGGAGGAGTACAACTGGGTCGAGATAGGGCACATGGACATGATCCATGTCGACAGGGGACCGAACTACGCCCGCTACAGCTATGGGGCGCAGAGGATAGCGTACGACTACCTCGACACCACGGGCAAGCAGTACGAGGTCGTGTCCGAGTACCGCTCCCTCTCCGACCTGATAGCGTCGGGGAAGAGCTTCTTCGTGGACGAGTTCCTGCTTATGAGGAAAGGTATCAAACTGCAGTCGTCCACCGATCCGGCGATGCTTCGCCACTCGATCACCGCCGTGCTCCGCAAGGAGACGCGCTGCGGAGAAAGGCTGTTGCGCGCAATAAGAAGGAAGAACCTTATCTGAGTATTATCTAAAAGGATAATAAGGCATTCCTAAAATCATACTGTATTAAATACGTTGAAGTTTGTGTTCGTCTCGGTAATTAACATGGTTACGCCTAACCCTGATTTCTACAACGAAATCGCTGCCAACGGCGGCGCTGACGTTAAGATGTGTTTCCAGTGCGGAACATGCACGGCCGGATGCCCCTCCGGAAAAGAGACTGCGTACAGGACCAGGAAGGTCATGAGGATGGCTCAGCTCGGACTCAAGGACGAGCTCCTCAACACCGATGATATCTGGCAGTGCACAACCTGCTACACCTGCGAAGAGAGGTGCCCCCGTGGCGTTCCGATCGTCGACACGATCCTCGCCATCAGGAACATCGCTATCCAGCAGGGCAAGATGTACGACGCTCACAAGAAGACCGCCAACAACCTCGTCAAGTACGGACACACCGTCGACCTCAACGACAAGGTCAAGGCAATGAGGGCATCCCTCGGACTTCCCGAGGTTCCCCCGACCGTGCTCGCGAACGAGAAGGCCTCGGCAGACTTCGCTAAGATCCTCGCCAAGACCGGATTCGACAAGCTGGTGGAGTGATTTCAATGGCTAAATACGCATTTTTCCTCGGTTGTATCGCACCTCTCAGGTACCCCGGTATCGAGAAGTCCACAAGGAAGGTCGCAGAGGCACTCGGTATCGAGCTCGTCGACCTCGCAGACGCAAGCTGCTGCCCCGCACCCGGAGTAATCAGGTCCTTCGATAAGAAGACCTGGATCGCAGCGGCCGCAAGGAACCTCGCTCTCGCTGAGAAGGAGGGACTCGAGATCGTCACCATCTGTAACGGATGCTACGGATCCCTGTTCGACGCAGCACACGAGCTCGCAGAGGACCCCGAACTCCTGAAGGAGGTCAACGGAATCCTCGCTGAGATCGGAATGGAGTACAAGGGAACCACCAAGGTCAGGCACTTCGCAGAGGTCCTCTACAACGATGTCGGAGTCGACGCAATCAAGGCAAAGATCACCAACCCCCTCAGCTACCAGGTCGCAGCATTCTACGGATGCCACTTCCTGAAGCCCAGCAAGATCAAGAACATCGATGACCCCGAGAACCCCCACATCCTCGACGACCTCATCGAGGCAACCGGCGCAAAGTCGATGCCCAGGAAGAAGAAGATCCTCTGCTGCGGATCCGGAGGAGGAGTCAAGGCTGGGTTCCCCAACGTCGCAAAGGCGTTCACCCAGACCAACCTCGAGAACATGAAGGAGTCCGGCGCACAGTTCATCGTCGATGTCTGTCCGTTCTGCCACCTCCAGTTCGACCTGTCACAGGCTGAGCTCGGATTCAACATCCCCGTCCTCCACCTGTCCCAGCTCTACGGAATCGCAATGGGCATGAGCGCTGACGAGCTCGGTCTCGCAGCACACAAGGTCCCTGTGGTCCTCTGATCTGAAAACAAGGGGGATATTCCCCCTTTTTCAAAACACATTCCCAATTTTGCAATCCTAATGTGCCAGGTTACGTGCTTGTACCGCGGATAACCTTTTATCGAATAAGCAGAATCAACGCGGCGATGATCACATTCTTCGCGGGATTGGCGATCCTGATAGTCGGAGGTTATCTGGGGGCGAAGGTATGCACCAAAGCCTTCGGTCCGGATGACAGACCGACCCCAGCCCACACCGACGGTGACGGTTCGGACTACGTCCCGATGAAGAAGTGGAAAAACTCTTTGATCAACTTCCTCAACATCGCCGGTACAGGACCGATCCTCGGTCCGATCCAGGGAGTGCTCTTCGGTCCGATAGCGTTCATATCGATACCAATCGGATGCATCATAGGCGGAGCCGTGCACGACTACTTCGTTGGAATGATCTCGTGCAGGGAGAACGGTAAGACCGTGCCCATGCTCGTCCGGAAGTTCCTGGGCAATCCCGCCTACTTCGTATTCCTGGCCATCTTCCTGGTCGGTATGATGCTTGTCATTACAGTGTTCACCTACACGCCCGCGGACCTGACGATCTCCGTGGTCCACGATTCGATCGGACTGTCGTCGCCGACGTTCAGCACCCTCGTGTATGTTGTAATAATAATCTACTTCCTGCTGTCCGCGGTCCTTCCCATCGACAAGGTCATCGGGAAGATCTATCCGCTCTTCGGGATGATGCTCATCCTGGCGACGTTCGCCATATTCATCGGCCTGTTCTTCGGAGGATACGGCATGGCGGAGCTGTTCGGCAGCTGGACATTGAACGGATTCGACTTCGCCGCCTACTTCACTGAGATGCACTTCGTTCCAGTGTTCTTCATCACCGTCGCATGCGGTATACTCTCCGGATTCCACGCGACACAGGTCTGTCTCGTGTCCCGTACCCTGGATGAGGAGCGCGACGGTACCACGGTCTTCCACACCTCCATGGTAGTGGAGGGATTCGTGGCGATGATCTGGGCAGCCGGAACGATGGCCATGATCGGCATCGGTGCGGCGGATTCTGGCATCACGATGGTGTTCGAGAACGGAGCATGGGCATTCACCACGACCATCGACGGAACGGTGGAGAAGATCTCCGCTACAACGGTCGTGTATGTGATAGGATCCAAGGTCCTGGGGACGTTCGGAGGCGTATTCGCTGCTGTCGCATGCATCCTGCTTCCGATAACCAGCGGCGATACTGCGATAAGAGCCGTCCGTATGACCATGATGGAGATCACCGGAGCAAAGGTGGATTCGGTGAAGACGGTGTTCATGTACACCCTGCCCATCGTGATCCTTTTGATTATTGCGCTCACGTTCGTGAAGATCTTCCCTGACGGCTTCCACAGACTGTGGATGTATTTCGCGCTGTTCAACCAGCAGATGGCGGTGTTCGCTCTGGCGATGATCGTGGTGTACTTCATTCGCAGAGGCATGATGAAAACCCTGTGGATCCCTGCGGTACCGTTCGTGTTCTACTGTTTCGTGACCGTATCGTATCTGTTCGGGGCGGACATATGCTTAGGAGCCCCGTGGTGGCTGGCCTATACGGTCGCGGCCATAGCGGTCGTAGCCATGATCGTCCTGGTGATAAAGCGCGGCAGGACGGATGATGAAGGTCAGCCGGTCACAAGAAGTAGTGTATAACCTTTAAATACAAGCGGTTAATTCTTTTTATGACAATGTTTGTATAAACGGGTAATTATAAGATACTGGCCATCTGTTAATTACTGTTAATACGAATTCAAAATGGTTATATACAATAAGTGAATCCTCATCTTGCTTTGAATCAAGGAGGATTCTGATGGCACCAGCAAAGAAAGTCAAAGGGTCTTCACGTAAGGTGAAGGATAAGTGGAAGGCAAAAGAATGGTACTCGCTGCATGCACCCCGCATGTTCAACGAGGCGGAGATCGGAGAGACGCCCTCGGCAGATCCCGAATTCCTCTACGGAAGGACCGCAGAGGTCACAGTCCAGGAGCTTACCGGCGACTATTCCAAGATGCACATCAAGCTAAAGTTCAAGGTCACCGAGGTCGACGGTCTCGTCGCCAAGACTTCTTTCGTGGGACACTCCCTCACCAGTGAGTACATCAGAAGGCTCACCAGGAGAAAGAAGACCAAGACCGACCACGTCGTCGACATGACCACCAAGGACAACTACGTCCTCCGCATCAAGACCATGTCCATCGCCGACAGGCGTATCCAGGCCTCTCAGGAGGAGGCCATGAGGGCCATCATCGACAGCACCCTCAAGGAGATGGGAAAGGAGCGCGGCCTCGCCGACATGGTGAAGGCAATCGTCTCCGGAGACCTCTCCAAGGACCTGGCCAAGGCATGCCACGTCGTCATCCCCATCAAGCGCATCGAGATCCGCAAGTCTGAGGTTCTCCTTGCCGGAGACAGCGAGCCCGAGTCCATCATGGATGGCTTCGCCAAGAAGGAGACTCCCGCAGAGGAGCCCGCAGCAGAGGAGGAGGCCCCCGCAGAGGAGCCCGCCGCTGAGGAATCCGCTGAGGAAGCCCCCGCAGAGACCGAAGAGTAAATATCCTACTTCGGAATCCTCCCAAACAACTTAACCCAAACACATTAACACCTGCCGAGGTGGCTCAGCCTGGTGGAGCGTCGGACTCATAGGGTTCTGGTCAATAGACCTCTTCCAGGGAAATCCGAAGGTCATGGGTTCGAACCCCATCCTCGGCACCAACCCTTCTCCAATCCTCTCACAAGGGAACTTGTGTTTAAATCAGGTTGATATATCGTTAAGCCGTTGGGTAACCCATGAGGCTAATAATCGACACGGGAAAAGGAGGGGTCGGGAAGACCTCCGTTTCCGTCGCCACGGCCAAACGCTGTGCGGACATGGGCTACCGCACGATCATCATGAGCACGGACGCCGCCCACTCCGTCGCCGATTCCATGGACATCGAGCTGAACGGGCAGATCACAAATATCCTGCCGAACCTCGATGCGCTGGAGATCGACATCGTCAACGAGATGAAGATCCGCTGGAACGACATCCAGGAGTACATATCGGAGTTCATGGAATCCCAGGGGATCACCGGTCTCTCCGCGGAGGAGATGGCCATCCTGCCGGGCATGGAGCTCATCGCCGCCCTGATGTACGTGATCGACTTCGACAGGCACGACCGCTACGACGTGGTGGTCATGGACACCGCACCGACCGCGGAGACCCTCAGGCTGATGAGCTTCCCCGACGTCACGTCGTGGTACGCGGACAAGCTGTTCCGCCTGGCCAAGAAGCTGCTGGGCCTGGCGAGGTTCACGGTGGGGAGGTTCATGGACGTCCCCCTGCCGTCAGCGAACGTGCTCACGTCCATAGAGAAGATGAAGGACCTCATGGGGGAGGCCAAGACCATCCTGGAGGACCCGAAGAAGACCACCGTGCGTCTCGTCGTCAACCCGGAGAAGATGGTCATAAGCGAGACCAAGCGCGCGTACTCGTACCTCTCGCTCTACAACAAGAACGTGGAGTGCCTGATCGTCAACAGGGTGTACCCCGAAGGTATCGAGGGGGACTTCTTCAAGAGCAAGTACGAGGAGCAGGCCAAGTACATGGCGTATATCCACGAGGTCTTCGACCCCATGAAGATGCTCTACGCGTACCAGAGACCGTCGGAGCTGGTGGGCTGGGAGATGCTCGACAAGCTCGCCGACGACCTGTACGGGGACACCGATCCCGCTGCGGTGTACTCCGATAGGAGCCCGCTGAGGTTCGTTACCGAGGGCGGGGAACACAGGATAGAGCTGAACCTGCCCTTCAAGCACAAGGGCGACATACAGCTGTTCAAGGCCAAGGACGACTCAGTCATAGTGCTGGTCGGAAGCCAGAAGTGCAACATAGCCCTCCCGGACACCCTGAAGAAGGCGAAGATGAAGGGAGCGGAGATGAAGGACGAGAAACTCATTATCAGATTCGAAAAGGAGGAAACGGAATGAGCCAGATTACGGACGAGGAGCTCAAACAGCTCCTCAGGGACAACAAGGAGAGGATCCTCGAGCTCATCGACGACGAGAAGGAGTTCGCCAGGGACGTCGGGGATGAGGTCAGGGAATGCGCGGACAGCGCGGCCGACAGGATAAAGGAGAAGGTCTCCGAGAAGAAGGACCGCGCCCAGGATACCTTCAAGGATATCTACAAGGCGGTCATGGACCCCAACGCCCACAGGCACTTCGTGAGGATGGGGCTGGAGTTCTTCCTCGGACTGAGCGCCATCATGGAGAAGATGCCCATGCCCACCGCCGTCAAGGAGGTCCGCGAGGACATCGAGAACTCCAGGACAGCCGTCCAGAAGGAGTTCTGCAAGGCCAACGAGAACTGCGCGGCGAAGAAGCAGCGCGACGACGTCGAAAGGATCGAGATCGATTGATCGACGACGGCTGCGGGTTCAGGGCGGTCAGGGCCGCCAGGGAGACGGTCCTGTCCGAGACTTCCGGAGAGAGTTCCACGGTACCGAGGGACGGGGAGTTCGCGAAGGAGAGGGGCGTGTTCGTCACCCTCTCCACGTATCCCGACCACGGTCTGCGCGGGTGCATAGGCATCCCGATGCCGGTGCTCCCGCTGGGCGAGGCCCTCGAGGAGGCGGCCAGGTCCGCATGCCACGATCCAAGGTTCCCGGACCTGCGCCCGGAGGAGCTGGCACATGTCACCGTCGAGGTGACGGTGATGACCGTCCCGCAGAGGATGCCGTATCCGAAGCAGGAGCTCCCGGGAAGGATCGGGATCGGGAGGCACGGTCTGATAATAACCTGCGGAAGGCGCCGCGGACTGCTGCTGCCCCAGGTCCCCGTGGAGTGGGGATGGGGTCCGGAGGAGTTCCTGGAGCACCTCTCGCTGAAGGCGGGACTGCCGCCGGACGCCTGGAAGCGCGACGACGCGGTCATAGAATCGTTCGAGGGGGAGATATTCAGGGAGACCTCCCCGGGCGGAGAGATAGTGAGGGGATGAGATGGATCTTGTGATAGAGGGTAAGTTCTACATCGACGGCGAGGTCAAGGAGACCGCCGTAGGCATAGAGGACGGCAGGATCGTCACCATTGGGAAGCTGGTGCGCGGAGGCGACGAGAGGATCGACCTGGGAGGGAAACTCATCCTCCCGGGTTTCGTGGATCCCCACGTGCACTTCCGCGAGCCCGGCCTGACGCAGAAGGAGGACTTCGCATCCGGCACGCTGTCCGCTCTGTACGGAGACGTCACGGGGATACTGGACATGCCCAACACCAGGCCCCCGACCACCGATGTGAGGACGCTGATGGAGAAGAAGGCCGGCATACGCGGGAAGGCGTACGTCGACTACGGCCTCTTCGCCGCGCTCACCCCCGATGCGGACATAGAGAAGCTGGCCACGTCCGTGGCCGGCTTCAAGCTGTTCATGGGATCCACCACGGGCAACATCCTGATGAACGACGATGAGGAGATCTCGTACCTCATGGGCGATATAGCCAGATCCGGAAAGGTGCTCAGCGTCCACGCCGAGGACGACGATCTGATCGGAAGGGAGACTGAGCACGACAACTGGGACCATCTCAGGAACCGTCCCGTGGAGGCGGAGCACAATGCGCTCCGCAGGCTGGCCCGCTATAAGGGCATGAGGATAAACATCTGCCACGTCACTGACGCCCGCACCGCGGACATGGCGGCGGCGTGCGGATTCACAACCGAGGTCACCATGCACCACATGATGTTCTCGGCCGAGGACGTCACCGGCACCGAGTACAAGGTCAATCCCCCTATAAGGGACATGAGGACCAGGGACGGGCTGTGCAGGGCGGTCTCGGAAGGTAAGCTGTACATGTTCGGTTCGGACCACGCCCCGCACACCCAGGCGGAGAAGATGCAGGACTACCCGTCCGCACCCGGGGGGATGATCGGCGTGGAGACCACCGTGCCCATACTGATGGACTGGTTCGCGAAGGGAAGGTTCCCGCTGGACATGCTGGTGAGGATGGGTTCCGAGCATCCCGCCGGACTGTTCGGAATGAACAAGGGGAGGATCGCGGTGGGATTCGACGCCGACTTCGCGGTCTTCGACATCCACGATCCAAGACCCATATCCGCGGACGACCTGCACTCCAAGGCGGGCCACACCGCGTACGAGGGCATGCAGGCGGTTTTCCCCGATACAGTTATAGTGAGAGGCGGTATTCAGATTCAGGACGGAGAGTTCTGCGGAGAGCCTTTGGGAGTTGATTACGTTGAGCATGCCTGAGATAGACTATTCGGAGGTAATGGGAAGGAAGGTGGAGTGCCCTGAGCAGTGCGGTATGTGCTGCCTCTGTCAGCCGGAGGTCCTCCCGCAGGAGGTGCCGTTCTTCAGGACCAACCATCCCAAGTCCCTCATCAGGAGCAAGAGCCAGGACAGGCATTTCTGCCTCACCATGAAGAAGGGTCACGGCTCCTGCGGGTTCCTCAACGGCAGGAGGTGCGACATCTATCCCAACAGGCCCACCTTCTGCAGGCAGTTCCCCTACCACTTCTACGTGAGCGACAAGATCCACGTGGAGCTGGACCTCTCCTGCAGGGGTGCCTGGACAGGTAAGGGCAACGATGCGGCGGAGGAGGCCAGACAGCTTGCGGAGGCCTCCGAGAAGAGGCTGGAGAACGCACTGAAGGAGGCCACGTCCGTGTACAGGGACTTCTACTCCATCTGCAGGGACGCGGGAGTGATGTCCGACGTGTCCATGATTCGCATGGCACTGTCCATGAACCTCGACAAATTCACCGATCTGGCATATCTCGCGAAGATCATGGAGAGGTCCCTCGAGGAGCCCAAGATGAACCTCGACGGGCTCTCACCCGACAGACAGTTCGATATGTCCGAGATGGAGGAGGCCGCGAGGGACGCGGCGCTGTCCTCGATGTCGTCGGACGACCCTATGTGCGTGCCCGTCTACTGCGACCCGCAGTGGAACTGGAACATGTTCATGGCCACCAAGGACCGCATCAGGTGGTCGGTGATGGACGACGAGGGGGACCTGGAGGAGAGGGGATCGGCATCCCCGGACGAGATCAGGCTCAAACCGCTGGAGGAGGGCGGTGCGGAGGTCCTGCGCGACTACATCCGCACGCTGAACAACAGGGAGTCCTTCCTGGGGAGCGTGTTCTACATGATGGACCAGCTGGACTACGAGGACGACCTCGCCAACGCCTACTACGGCAGCATGTGCGTGGTGATACTCGACCTCCTGTGGAGGGCATCCATGTTGGACCACTTCATGGGCACGGGGATGGGGGCCGACGGCATACGCGAGGCCATCATCTTCTACGACATGGACCGTTTGGACGCGCCCACCATAGGTGCCTTCGTCTGAATCCTCTATTATATTAAGAGAAAGGACGATAAGGTTAAAATACTGAATGGATTTATGGCGCTTTGGTGGCTAAGATGATCAAACCCCTATCGGTACTCCAGGCAGCGGCGAACAAGAACGTAATCGTCGAGCTGAAGGGTAAGAGAGAGTACAGGGGCGTCCTTGACGGATACGATCCGCACATGAACGTCGTACTCAAGAACGCCGAGGAGATCGTCGACGGCACTTCCGTCAGGAAGCTCAGCACCGTCATTGTCCGCGGGGACAATGTGATCTACATATCACCATGAAGGAGAGTTGAAAATGGGAGCAGGTACATCCGCACAGGGAAGGCACAACAAGTTCAAGACGCACATCCCCTGCCGCCGCTGCGGTAAGCGCGCATACCACGTGCGCAAGGGAGTTTGTGCATCCTGCGGCTATGGCAAGACCACTAAGATCAGGTCTTACAACTGGGCAAAGTCGCACGAGTAAGGAGGGATGACATGGCGGGTCCAGAGCACAGCTGCGGCGTCGTGGGCGTTGCGGCGGATTGCGATGTCGTATTCTACATGCACAGGGCCCTCAACGTCATCCAGCACCGCGGGCAGGAGTCCGCGGGAATTTCTGTATTCTCAGAGGGTAAGGTAACCACCGTCAAGAACGACGGACTTGTGAGCGAGGCACTCAACGAGGCAGCGCTCGCCGGCGTTTCGGGGAAGGTCGGGATTGGACACGTCCGCTATTCCACGGTGGGTTCCAAGGGCGTCCTCAACGCACAGCCCTTCACCGTCGAGTACAACGGCGGTACGCTGGCCATCGCGCACAACGGCGACCTCACCAACCACAGGGAGCTGAGGGCGCAGTACCTCGACAAGGGATGGTCGTTCATCTCCGATTCCGATTCGGAGATCATCATCAGGCTCATCGCCAAATATCTGAGCGAGGGCGAGGACATCATCAAGGCGATCAGGTCCACCATGGCCAAGATCGACGGCGCGTACTCGCTCTGCGTCCTCGACAACGACGTCGTCTACGCCATCCGCGACCCCTACGGGTTCAGGCCACTCTGCATCGGCAAGGTCGCCGGCGGATACATGGCCGTCTCCGAGAGCGCGGCCATCGACTCCCTCGGAGGGAAGTTCGTCAGGGACGTCGAGCCCGGGGAGATCGTCAGGATCACCAAGGATTCGCTGGAATCCTTCCCGCTCGACAAGCCAAGCCAGAAGGCCCACTGCATGTTCGAGTGGATCTACTTCGCCAGGCCCGACTCCGTCATGGACGGAAGGGAGGTCTACGACGTCAGGAAGCAGGTCGGCATCATACTCGCAAAGGAGGCTCCCGCCGATGTCGACCTCATCATGCCCGTCCCCGATTCGGGAAGGGCGCATGCGCTCGGATACTCCATCGGTTCCGGCATCCCCTATGAAGAGGGATTCATGAAGAACAGGTTCGTCGGAAGGACCTTCATCCTCCCCGACCAGAAGCTCAGGGAGCAGGCCGTCTCGATGAAGATGAACGCGATCAGGTCCACCGTCAACGGCAAGCGCATCCTGATCGTCGACGACTCCATCGTGAGGGGAACGACTCTCAAGAAGCTCATCAACGTCCTCAGGGACGCCGGGGCGAAGGAGGTCCACGTCAGGATCGGAAGCCCGCCCATCATCGCGCCCTGCTACTACGGCGTGGACATGAAGAGCAGGGACCAGTTCATCGCCACCAAGTACAGCGTCGAGGAGATCCGCAAGATCATCGGAGCCGACAGTTTGGCGTACATCAGCCTCGAAGGCATGGTGAAGGCCCTCGGATTCCCGGCGGACGACCTCTGCCTGGCATGCACCAACGGTCTGTACCCCACGCCCATCGAGGGCGAGAAGCTCAGGCCTCAGAAGCAGTGACCGCCGTTTTGCGCTGCGCGTCCTGCGCAAAGCCTGCCACGGTTGGCAAAGGTTTAATAACAATCACCTTTTCACCCTCCTTACTGGGCAGTTAGATCAGTTGGAAGATCGTTACATTGGCATTGTAGAGGTCGCGAGTTCGAATCTCGCACTGTCCACCATTCACATCACCCAGACATCCGATTTCAAAAGTCAATAAATCGTTATTGAAATCGGGAGGGGGAGTCTGCGGTTTTCATTCATCTGATTTTGTTACTTTGTTAACTAAAAAACATAGATTTAAATATAATCAGAACACGAAAAAAAGGGTAGCCAGACATCCGAAAAATAGGTTCAGTTAACAAAATGTTAACATCCGGTTAACAAAAATTTTGTTAACCGAACTATTTAAACTCCGTAGCTGATTTTTCTGTTTTTGAGGAAATCTCTCGATTCCTCAGGAGGCAGAGAACATGAGCAGGTCGGAAGGCAGATCCGGGACCGTTCTGATGGGGGTATCCCTATGAGGGCAGTCACGGCATTCGCCGCACTGACCCTGCTCACTCTGCTCAGTTTCGGCTATGCTGCGGTAGTGGCATTGCCGGAGACACCTGACGATGCTGCGGTATCCGCCGAAAGCATCGTCACAGGATCGGACGCGTTCGTATGGTCGTGTTCGACTTCGGACGGCGTACGCAGATTCGCAATGGAGCTCTCTGTCGACAGGGAGGATTTCATCACATCCATGCACAGGGATGTGTTGCGCTGCGGATCCGTCTTCGCACCTTCACCTTCATCATTCATCGATCCCGACGACAGATACGTCAGGGAGATCGCTTCCATTATCGAAAGGGGGACTGAGGGTCTCCCTGATATCGCCAGGGCACAGGCCGCCCTTGCCTTCGTCCAGTCGGCCATCGGTTATGCAAAGGATTCTGCAGTCTACGGACAGAACGAGTTCTGGGCATATCCGGTGGAGACTCTGTATCTCCGTTCAGGGGATTGTGAGGATAAATCGATACTCCTCTGCTCTATATTCGGGGCATTGGGGTTCGATTCCATCCTTTTGGATTTCGAAGGCCATATGGCGGCAGCAGTGGATGTCGAAGGGGCCAAAGGTGCGCACTATACGCTCGACGGCAGGGCGTATTACTACTGCGAGACCACGGGGATCATGTCCATCGGTCATATATCCCCGGAGTTTTCCAGGCAGGTGCCGGTAATCCGCATCCCTGGATCGGATCCGATTATACCTTCGGCCTTGAACTTCGGTTTTGCATGGTATCGTTCCGCCGTTCAGAAGGTCCTCGGGATCTGAAACATGAAACAGGAATGATACCATGAACACAAAGAAGATCGGAGTCCTTTCCGCTTTCGCCGTGGCATTGATGCTGGCGGCGGCAGTCACTCCAATGCTCGTCAGTTACGACGATGCGGACGGTGCGAATGCTGCAGCAACAATCAACATTCAGCCCGGACAGAGCTGGTCCTGGACCCCCACATTCACTTCCGGCCTGTCGCCCACCGTGACTGTTTCCGGGAGCAATTCAGCCATGCCAGCAGACACTGCGACTTTTGCCGCAACTTCCGGTAACGCTTCCGTTTCCAACGGAAAGGTGACCGTTTCTATTCCGTCCAATTACTCCGGATCCAACTACTACGTCAAGGTCAAGGCAGCGACGACCCAGCCTACGCAGGTCGTCTACTACGAGATCACATTCAACGTTGCTACCTACTCCCTGTCGTACAGTGCCGATTCCGTCGTTGCCAAGGTCGGTACCGCCATCACCAACCTCACGCCCACGATCGGCGGAGGAGTGACCGCGAAATCCTACGCGATCAGCGGGACTCTGCCTACCGGACTGAGCTTCAACACCTCTACCGGAGTCATCAGCGGAACCCCCACCGCATACAAGGCACAGACCAACTACACAATCACCGCTACACTGAACACCACTCCCGTCCAGACTGTCACTAAGACCGTCTCCATCGGAGCGTTCAACAACATCAGCGCTTCCAATTACACTGTCTACGCGATCAAGGGAACCACCAACCTCGGAGTTCCTGCCGTCACCGTTCCTACCGGAACCGCCCTTGACAGCATGACCGCGCTCTCCGTCACCAAGGATTCCACTGCAGCGTCCATCACTGCAGGGACTGCATACAACGGAATGACCGTCACCGTCAAGACCGGACAGATCACCGGAACCCCCACCACCGCAGGGACCTATGTGTTCTCCCAGAGCTGGAAGGCCACCGCTGCCACCGGAGGATCCACCGTATCCAGGACCGTGACCGTCATCGTCGAGGAGCCCGTGACCCTTGCGAATAAGACCCTCAACTCCTACGTCGGACACTCCGACACGTCCGCCACCGTGAGGAACAACGGTCTTGCCGCCAACTCCACTACCTACTCCATCACCGGAATCACCAAGGGCGGATCCGCTTTCACGAACCCCTCGTCCAACGGATTCTCCGTCGGGACCGACGGTAAGGTCACCTGCGGCACATCGTCCGACATCACTGCCGGTACCTATGTCGTCACCGTCAAAGCGGTCACCAAGAACACGACCGCCGCGAACAGTGCCTGCGGTACTCCTGCGGCTTCCACCAACTCCAAGACCGCGACCGTGACCGTGACCGTCGCGCCCGTCATCACGACATCCAGCGCGAATGTCTACACCACAGTCACCAACGCGTCCACCGAGATCGTGTCCACGCCTCTGACGTCCAACATCAGCGGGGCGACCTGGACTGCGTCTTACGGAACCGGAATCACTTCTGGCAATCTCGCGGTCGCTTCCAACGGGGCCATCACGATCGGGGAGACCGCAATCGGCACCCCCGGCGATTACACCGTGACCGTTACCGTCAAGGATCCCAACAACGCCAGCAACACCGCCACCGGCACCATCACTGTGCACGTTGTCGGCAACCTGACATTCACCAATGCACCCAGTGCAGGAGTCATCGGCAGCTGATAGGGAAGGTGAATCGAAATGTTTTCAGAAAGCGTGAGGAAGAAGGGATTGGCAGGTGCGCTGGTGCTTGCCGTCCTCCTCACCGCTTTCGTCCCCATCCTGTCCTTTGCGGACGGATCCGATGCGGACGGAGGCGGTGCGGACCTCACCATCTACCGTCTGACACCGAAACTGTCGGTGACTTCCGACGACCCGGGCAACATCGAGTACATCGTATGGGACTTCGGTGACGGGACCGTCCTGGACGGAAGATGGGAGTACTACATCCACCAGCAGAATGCCGGCGAGGAGCTCTCCGATGAGATCATCGCCGGAATCGAAGAGTACAGGGACCTGCTGGCAGAGAACGGCAATTCCCTGTGGGTAACGACGCACACCTACGCGTCCGCGGGCACCTACGATGTTACGATGGTCGCCATAAACGCCATCGGATACGTATCCCCCGAGAACGGCATGCCTTACGACGGCGTGTTCTCCACGGACGAGACCGGATTCGACGGAGGCCTCTTCGATGCATCCGCGTCGGACGTCACCTCGCCTTCCGACAGCGACCTGGAGTCCTCGGAGTTCAAGGCCGTCGCAGGTAGCTGGTGCAGAGTGCCTTATTCCGTGGAGCTCCTCGGATTCCCGACGATCTCCTTCGAGAGCAACGGCGGTTCAGCCGTTGCGCAGATCACCGTGGAGAACGGATCCGAATTCACCTCGGCGGCAGCTCCTTCCGAGCCCACCAGGGACGGATACGAGTTCACCGGATGGTTCTCTGATGAGGGGTGCACCGTCGCATACGACTGGTCCTCGCTCGTGACCGAGCCCATCACCCTCTATGCAGGATGGACGGACAGTTCCGCTCCTGTCGTCACGATGTACGATCACATCATCACGTACAAGGACGGTTCTTCGACGATCGGCACCAAGAACGTCAGGAACGAGGTGGATGGATTCGTCTACACAGCCATCGATATCGCGGACCCCTCGAAGGATGGTTACAGGTTCGCCGGATGGTCCCTTGAGGAGAACGGTACGGCTCAGTATCTCAGAGGAGCGACCGTCATCGTCGACACCGACGGTTTGGATCTCTATGCCGTGTGGGAGCAGGTAACGGTCCCCGCACCTGCATCCGAGAAGGTCATCGTGAAGGTCGACGGGCAAGATGTGCAGATGGATTCCGGAAAGACCGTCGGAGATCTCACGGAACCGACCAAGGAAGGCTTCGTCTTTGATGGGTGGTACTCCGATGAGGCTTGCACTCAGAAACTCGCAGATTCGGAGGTTTTGACCGCGGGAATGAATGTCTATGCGCACTTCTCCGCAGCCGAGGACGAGGACAGTCTCGATTTCATCGAGGAGTACGGCGAGTGGATCCCGTGGATCGTTCTCGCAGCGGGTGCCGTCATTGCGCTCGTGGGATACCGCTTCCGCCCGATTCTGATCGTCGTCGGACTGGCGGTATGCGTCGTTGCCGGATTGGATCTCGGAGGGATCTTGAATCTGTTCTGAGGTGATAATCGTGAAACACGCAAAGAACAAGACAATCGCATTCGGTGCTGTGCTGGTGATGTGTATGACGGCGTTCGGGGTCTGTCTGACGATGTCAGATGGCTCCGACGCCACCAATGGGACCGCAGACAACCCGCTCACCGATCTGACGATAAATCCGTCCTCAAGCGGAACCTACTATCTGGCCAGCGGGTCGCATCTGAAGATCACAGGTGACATTGTGCTATACGAAGGCACCATGGGGGTTGTGGTGACCGTGCCCAACACGCTCCGTAACCAGCTGTCCTACGACGGGAACGACAGTGTCATTTGGTATGAGGGTAACGTCACCGAAGTAGGGACTTACACAATCAGGTACGATTCTTGCCAGGCGATATACATTGAGGACATCGACGATGTGAGCCTGGACATCATTGACACCTGGAATGTTACCTTGATCGTCGTATCGGCAGAATACACCCACACCGTGGCCTACGCCGCCAACGGGGGTTCGGGATCCATGTCCAACACCGTGGTGACCGACTCGGTCAACGGTAATTCCAGTGTCACTCTGGCAGCCAATGGATTCACCAAGACAGGTTACACCTTTGTCGGATGGAAGATCGGCAACACGATCTACCAGCCCGGACAGACCGTTTCCGTAGGGGCTAACGCCACTGTTACCGCAACGGCACAGTGGTCGCTGAACACATTGGTCATCGGCGGGGTTGCGCAGCAGTACGTTGTGAAAGGTGCCTACGGATCCTTCACCGCCACCTGTTCTTCCGACCCCTCGGGAGCTTCGGTGACCTACAGTACATCGAATGTCCCGTCCGGACTGTCGGTTAACATCAGCGGCAGCACCGTCACGTACAGGTACACCGGCTCGCTGGATTCCAACAACCAGAAGGACCTGTCCTTCACGCTGGTGGCATCCGCATCCGGATACAGTGTGAACAGCACGACCGTTGTGAACATCCATGTGGTGGCGCAGCTCGCGTTCACGAATTCGCCTTCCGCGGGAGTGATCGGGTCGTGACAGGGATGGTCGGAGGTCTGTAAACGGGTTATCAATGCCGGGCCGATGCCCGGCAACCTTTACACAATCGGGAGGAGCAGGGATGAGAGCGGCGAACATGATCTATCTGGTTTTGGTATTGTTGTCTGTGTTTCTCGTAATCCATGCATCCGACGTTTCGGATGCATCCGCGGACACATCGTACGGTTCGTCGGAAGGAACGAAGGCCATCGAGTTCGACTCCTATACATCCGATTCCGACGGTTTCGTCCAGTATGTCCTCGCCGGCAACACGATTCATTTCCCGACCGGGAGGACCGTACATCGCGACGGCTACGTACTGATGGGTTGGAAGGATACGGACACGGGCGAGGTGTTCCATCCCGGCGATGCCTACGGCGTCTACGCATCCAAATCCTTCAAGGCTGTGTGGAGAGCGTGCACGGAAAGGGGTTCCTGGGGTACCGCGGTGGATCACAGCAATTCCACGGAATACCTCGGCGTATCGGAGGTCAGTGCCAACGCGGGTTTCAGGATGGACCTCAAGGCGGATACCGCGTACGATTACGGCGCTCATC
>JAFPVN010000336.1 GCA_017395275.1 Candidatus Methanomethylophilaceae archaeon
GAATCCCATGGCCTTGATGTCGTCCAGATCCCTTATCGCTCCGTCGATCACCACGCCGTTGCATCCCTGCATGCGCGCGGACCACGACGCCAGCTCTCCCCATACCGCCACGGGCGCTCCGCCGACGTCGATCACGATGACGTCACCCTTCTTCGCCATGTCGGTGGCCTCCACCGGCTTGGCCCAGTCGCCGTTGGTGGTCTGTACCGTCAATGCGCGTCCGACCATCCTCTCTCCCGACTTGATGTGCGGGGTGAGCCCGAAGACCACTCCCTGCTTGTGGTATGCGTCGGAGATGTTGCAGGTGGACACCTGGGAGAAGGCCTCGAACAGCTCGCTCTCGCCGTACTTCTTGGCGAGGGTGAGGGTGATCTCCTTTCCGAGCATGGAGTTCTTGACGTTCCTTGCCGCTTCCACGACGTTCCCTGTCTTGTATATGCCTCCGCCTACGATGACGATGGACGCACCAGCAGCTACATAGTCGCCGGCGTTCTCCGCCGTGATCCCTCCGGCCACGGCGATGGGGATGCTGAGCTCCTGCGCCAGAGTCTTGAGTATCTCGATCGGGGGCTCCTCGCCCTTCATCTGCTCGTCGATGCCCATGTGCAGGCAGATATAGGACACTCCCATCCTCTCCGCCTCCTTGGCCCTCGCGACCTTGTCGGGGACGTTGATCAGGTCGAGCATGACCTCTGCGCCGTACTTCCTGGCCGTCATCACCCCTTCGGTGATGGTGCCGTCGTCGGCAAGCCCGAGGATGGTGATGATGTCCGCCCCGGCCTTGGCCATGATCTCCACCTCGAATCCGCCGACGTCCATGGTCTTGGTGTCGGCAACGATCTTCGACTTGGGGAACTCCTTCCTGAGCGCGCGGACCGCCTCGGCGCCCTCGCTCTTGATGAGGGGCGTGCCGACCTCGATCCAATCCGCTCCCCCCTCCACCGACTCCTTGGCGATACCCATCGCCCTCTTCAGCTGGTGGAGGTCCAACGCTATCTGCAATGCAGGCCACATGGTTCGGGCCATGTCCTTAGACATAAAAGGGATTTGCCATACGTCGAACGTCGACCGCACACGCCCGCGAGTGTGCAGGTAACGATAATAGAATCACATGCAACGACATGTGCCAGCATATGAGGAAAGCCACTCAGCTCGCCCGTCTATCATCAGCGTTCAGCTCGAAAACGATCATCATCGTGGCATGCACCCAATCCGAACCTTCGGTTAAAACGTTTGTTCTCTTCCGATGGCAACGCTTATACGATATGGCGCGATTGGATGCACATGGCCCTGCTGAAGAGGAAGAGCGGAAAGATCAGAGTCCTGCTGGTGGACGAGAGGAACGATCTGCAGTCGCAGATCGCCGAGTATTTCCTGAAGGAGACGTACGGCGATATCTACGAGGTGCAGAGTGCCGGCCCCACCAACGACTTCATCGACTGCGAGCTGATCTCCGTGATGTACCAGAACGGATACGACATCAGGCGCTGGTCCTCCAAGAAGTTCAGCAGGAAGGACATCATGCAGAAGATCGACTACCTGGTGTTCCTCGAGAAGGCCACATACGACCGTCTGAAGGACGACGTCCCCTGGGAGAGCCCCCAGCTGCTGAAGGACTTCGGCAGGAAGGAGAACTTCGAGTCCGCCACCGACGACAAGGAGCTCTACGACTGCTACGTGAAGCTCATCGAGTCCGTGAGGGATTGGGTCGTCGAGACGTTCAAGGATCCCGAGAAGCTCCCGGAGATGGTGGTCAACACCGTCAAGTGGAAGTGACCCCTTATATTAATGGAAACATACCGTTTCCCGAAAGAAGGTTTATATAGGACTCCCTCTTAGTCCGTCCCACTTGTAGGAGAGCGAAAGCTCGCACGCACTACGAGGAGGAATTGTATTGGCAGAAAAGTCAACCGTAATGGCTGTGCAGAAGGCACTCGAGGGTGCAAAGAAGCGCAATTTTGTTGAGACGGTTGAGTTGGCCATCAATCTCAAGGACGTGGACCTCTCCGTGCCCAAGAACCGTATCACCGAGGATGTCATCCTCCCGAACGGCCGCGGCAAGGCAGTCCGCATCTGCGTGATTGGTGGTGGCGAACTAGCTTTGAAAGCCAAGGACGTTGCCGATCTCGTGATCACCCCTGAAGAACTTCAGACGATCGCGGATGACAAGAAACAGGCGAAGAAGATCGCGAACAGCACCAACTACTTCATCGCCGAGGCACCCTTGATGGCTGTCGTCGGTAAGAGGCTCGGTACCGTTCTCGGTCCCCGCGGAAAGATGCCCAAGCCCATCCCTCCGGGAGCAGATCCCACAGGAATGGTGGAGTCCCTCCGCAAGACTGTTTCCATCAGGACGAAAGACAGGATAACCTTCCACGCACCCGTTGGAACCGTTGAGATGCCCGTTGAGCAGATCGCCGAGAACATCGACGCTCTCCTCAAGAGGATCGAGCTCAAGCTCGAGAAGGGAAGGATGAACATCGATTCATCCTACATCAAGACCACCATGGGTCCGTCAGAGAGGCTCATCTGAGGAGGTTTCGGACATGGCACACGTCGCAGCTTGGAAGAAGACACTGGTGCAGGAACTCGCCCAGGAGATGATCGACAGCCCCGTCGTCGCAATCGTCGACGTCCACGGAATCGGCGGTCAGCAGATCCAGTCAATGAGGGCCGGTCTCAGGGGACACGCCATCGTCAAGATGACTAAGAACAACCTCATCCTTCTCGCACTCGAGAAGGCTGCGGAGTCCAAGCCTGAGCTCAAGGGACTCGAGGACAAGGTCTACGGACAGTGTGCGGTCGTCTCGACGGACATCAACCCCTTCAAGCTTTTCAAGAAGCTCGAGTCTACCAAGACGAAGGCTGCCGCGAAGCCCGGGGAGATCGCACCGTTCGACATCGTGGTCCCCAAGGGACCCACCCCGTTCGGACCTGGACCTATCATCGGTGAACTTCAGAAGATTGGTCTTCCCGCATCCATCGATGGCGGAAAGATCGTAGTTAAGAAGGATACGACACTCGTGAAGGAGGGCGAACCCGTCCCCGCGAACGTCGCCGCAATGCTCCCTAAGCTGGAGATCCTCCCCATGGTCGTAGGAATGGACCTCAGGGCCGCCTATGAAGATGGAGTGATCTACCACAAGGACGTTCTGGACATCCCGGACAACTACTACAAAGACATGTTCGCTACGGCTGCATTCAACGCCCGTGGACTGGCAGTGTCCATCGCGTACCCCACAAAGGACACGATCAGCACGCTCATCCAGAAGGCGTTCAGGGAGGCTATGGGCCTTTCCATATCAGCCGCGATACCAACCAAAGAGAACATAAAGATGCTCATCGCAAAGGCAGACTCACAGATGCTTGCCGTTGCGTCGGCCTCCGGATACACGGACGACAGCATCGCTGCGAGGCTTAACGCCGTCGCAGCTGCCTCACCCGCAGCACCCGCAGCAGCCGAGCCCGCGAAAGCGGATGAGCCCGAAGAAGAAGAGCAGGAGGTCAGCGAGGAAGAAGCCGCAGCTGGCCTGAGCGCATTATTCGGATAAGATAGGAGTGAATACAATGCAGTATATCTACAGCGCAATGGTTCTTTACTCAGCAGGCAAGGACATCACCGAGGACGCTATCGCAGCTATCCTTAAGGCCGCAGGAGTAGAGGCAGACGCCGCAAAGATCAAGGCACTCGTCTCCTCGCTTGAGGGAGTTGACATCGCAGAGGCAATCGCCTCCGCATCCGTCATGGCAGCAGCACCCGCAGCAGCCGCAGCTCCCGCAGCAGCCGCATCCGAGGCACCCGCAGCAAAGCCTGAGGAGCCCGAGGAAGAGGCAGTTTCTGAGGAAGAGGCAGCAGCCGGTCTCAGCGCACTTTTCGGATGAACCTTCACGGTCGATCTGTTAAGATACAAACCTTTTACCTTAACCATTTTCTTTCTGAACAATTATGAAGATGGGGCACCCCATGAGGTATGTGCCAGATGTCGGGATCATTCCTTCCCGGAACGCTTCTCGGCGAGCTTCCTCGACACGACGTTGGTGAGCACATTTATCAGCACCACGGCGGCGATGAGGACGATTATCGAAATGATGAGGTTCACGGTGGTATTGGAAGGCACCTTTGATCCGTTGCCGTTGAGGTAGAGCTTCAGCGCCCCGAGCCACGGGATCTCGAAGTCCGCCACCGACTTGATCATGTCCTTCTGGACGAGGGTGTTGGGCATTATCCCCGAGGTCTGGTCGAAGCGGGTATTGGTCGTGCCGTTGTCACCTTTGGTCAGATAGCCGACGGTACTTGTCTCGGTGTACTTGGCCAGGTCGTAGAGACATATGGGGACGTTGACGTCCGCGTATCCGACGTCGGTCAGCCAGAAGTACCATCCCGACTTGGTGCTGTCCAGTGTGAGCTCGCAGGTCTCCGGGTTCCAGCAGGCCGCCTTGCATCCGGATTCCTCGGTGTAGATGCTGCTGTCGGTGACCGTCCACTTGTCGAAACCGTCC
>JAFPVN010000337.1 GCA_017395275.1 Candidatus Methanomethylophilaceae archaeon
GGCGACGAGAGGGACATCATAGTGTTCTCCGTCGGATATGCGAAGGGCGAGAACGGAAAGCTCGTCAGGAACTTCGGCTGGCTGAACCAGTACGGCGGGGAGAACAGGCTCAACGTGGCCATCACCCGCGCAAGGAGGAAGATACACATCGTGTCGTCGTTCGACCCCTCCGAGCTGGAGGTCGACGACATGAAGAACAGAGGACCTAAACTGCTGAAGCTCTACCTGCAGTACTGCGCAGCGGTCAGCTCCGGCGACAGGATGGCCGTCGAGAGCACCCTCAGGGCGCTGGACCGCTCCCGTCCGTCCGACGGGGGCTCCGAGGACGACAGGTTCGCGGATGCGGTCTTCGAATCGCTGAGATCTAAAGGATTGGATGTGGTCCGCGACGTCGGTGCGGGAGGTTACGGCGTGGACATCGCCGTGAGGAAGGACGGAAGGTTCGTACTGGGCATCGAATGCGACGGAAGGCTGTATCACAGCACCATGTCCACCAGGGAACGCGATTGGCACAGGAGGAGATACCTGGAGTCCAGGGGATGGAACGTCACCCGCGCATGGTGCGCCGACTGGTGGAGGGACCCCGAGGCCGCTGCCGACGGGATCGTCGATGAGATCGCGTCCCTCTGATCAGGCGTACATATAGATCAGCACCGCGGCGACCGCGATATGCAGGACGGCGAACAGGTAGTTGAGCTTGAATTTGATCTTCTGGGTCTTGTGCCTGAAATGCTGCATCCCGAGGATCGCTCCCCACGGTGCGACGAGCCCTCCGAGTATGAGGGTCTTCTCCGGTGTCCTCCAGGACTTGTTCACAGCCTTCCTCTTGTCGGCACCGTACATGAAAAACACGATAAGGTTGAGCACCGCCGCAACGGCGACAGCGACTACCGTGATGATCGGAATCTCCATAGCACCGCAAAGGCGGAGCGGATATAATTCACTTGGCAACGTCGAAATCCGAATCGAGCCTGTCGGCCGCGAACGCCTTCATCAGCAGAGATTCGGGCACGTACTCATCATACTTCCCTATGATCAGGTCGTCCCTGTAGGTCACCAGTTCGGTGAGGTCGAAGTTCTGCGAATAGCCCTCCAGGCTCTTCATCAGGTCGATGTAGTCATAGTCGCATGCGATGTCTATCGTGTAGGGCTCCAGATACCTCAGCACCTTGACATCGGGCATCGCGTGCAGCATCCTGTGCATGGTGTCGAACTTCCTGGACCCTATCCACGGGCAGATGCGGTTGTAGTTGTTCACCTGGGAGAACACCTTGCCCATACCGGCCTCCTTGGCCGCGCGTCTGGATTCGTTGAGGCGTCTAAGTCCGGCATCGTCCACATAGTCGTACTGCTCGTCGGAGAACAGCACCTCCCTCATCTTCCTCAGCACCCTGCTGTGGTATTCGGGGGCGCCAGATTTCCACGACGTGTCCGAGGAACCGTCGGATTCCACCACCTCGGCGACCGTCCCGTCGGGACTGATGCTGGAGATCGCCCACACCCTCCCCGAGAGCAGTATGTTACCTCCGACCTCGGGGATCTTCTGCACGGTACCGATGGGCTTCCCCTCGAACCTTATCTCGATGTCCTTGGATCCGGCGAACACTATCGGGAACCCTTTGCCGAACGCGATCCTCTCCCCCTCGCGGCCGAGCACCAGGGTCGCATCCTTCAGATAATCGAGAAGCCCGCGCTCAACCATATACTTGATCAGGACCTTGTAATCGTCCTTCGTTATGAACCTGAAAGGATATAGTGCCAGAACCTCGTCGCAGAGCTCCGTGAACTTGGCCCCGAGGGAGTTGCGCAGATAGGCCATCGTCTGCTGCAGGAGTATGCCGTAGGGGCACTTCACCGTCCTCGGGGGCTCCACCCATCCCTCCTTGACCGCCAGTTCGACCATGGCGATGGAACGGACGAGGTTGACAGATACACCGTAGACGTCGGACCACCACATCTGGGCGTCGTCGTTGCACATCATCACCAGGGACTGCGCACCTCCGCGCCTGCCCGAACGCCCCATCCTCTGCAGGAGACTGGAACATGAATGCGGGGGGCCGATCTGCAGTATGGTATCCAGGGAACCGATGTCCACGCCCAGTTCGAGGGTCGATGTGGCGACGGTGGTGACATCGGAGCGGCCGCTCCTCAGCCGTTCCTCAGCGACCTTACGGGATTCCTTGGAGACGCTGCCGTGGTGGACGAACACCTCCAGCTTGGAACCCATGCGCTCGGCCATCTTGGAGAGGGACCTGGCGGTACGTTCGGCGGTTATCCTGCTGTTCACGAATATTATGCTGCTGCGCCCGTCGGTCTCATGGAACATGCGGGTATAGGTCCTTCCGATGGCGATCCTCCTGGCAGTGCTCCCGTCGTCGGGGTTCTCGGGGGGTATGAAGTTGTAAAGGATCCTGACGTCCCTCTTCTGCTCCGCGGGACACACGACGGATACCGTCTTCCGTCCGGTGGCCGCCGAGAGCCATGCCTCGGCCGCGGAGGTGTCCGATAACGTAGCAGATAAACCGATACGTCTGGCACATGTCCCGGTTACCCTCTCCATGCGTTCGAGGCAGCACAGGAGCTGTATGCCCCTGTCCGAATCCATGAAGGAATGCACCTCGTCGATTATGACGAACCTGAGGTCCCCGAACAGTCTCCTCACGTCCTCGGGATCACCGTACACCAGGCCCTGGAGCGACTCCGGGGTGATCTGCAGTATGCCCGAGGGATCCTTCCTCAGGCGTTCCTTCATCCCCGCCTCGGATTCCCCGTGCCAGCTGGTGAGCTCTATGTACGAGTCCCTGAGCACCAGGCTGAGACGTCCGAACTGGTCGTCTATCAGCGCCTTGAGCGGGCTGATGTACAGCGCGCCCACCCCCTTCGGCGGGTCTCTGTGCAGGGATGCTATGACGGGGAACATTGCCGCCTCCGTCTTACCGCTGCTCGTTCCCGACGAGAGGAGGAGATGGCTGTCGGTGCCGTCCATGACCTCGAAGGCGCGCAGCTGTACGTCCCTGAACTCCGTCCACCTGCTCGTGTGGATGTACTCCTTCAGGAACGGGGGCAGGGAACTGAAATGGTCGGTCATATCTCGAGGTCGTCGAACAGTATGTCGTCCGGATTGATGTCGGCGGATACCTTCCTCTCCCTGACCAGCTTGTCGAAGGTCAGGCCCTCGTTCTGCCTGAGGGTGTCCATCAGGCTGATGAAGTCCCTGGTTATCTCCCTGGGCGTGATCATCTCCGAGGATATGGAATTGGACATGACCGTCCTGAGGTAGGTCTCCAGCATCTCGTCCGTGAGTCCGGTGGAGATGCCGTTCCTCTGCTCGTACAGATCCCTGAGGGTCTGAAGGAGCACGTACACCTCCTCGTTGGTGAGGGGGCGGAGGTTGATAACCGGCCCGAGGTAGTTGTCGTAGCCGTTCTCATAGCGTCCGGCGACGAGCCTGGACCTCAGCGCCTCGTAGCTGTACAGCCCGCGGTTCTGGTCCTCGATGAAGTCGGGGGTACCGCAGACGTACATCGACAGGTAGGACGACTTCCCCTGCATGATGTCGTTGAACATGGTCAGCAGGCGCTCGTAGTTGTTGGAACGGGATATCTTGCTGGGGAGCTTGTAGAGGATCACTCCCTCGTCGATGAAAACCACAAGACCGCTGTATCCCGCGATCCTGACGAACCTTGCCCACATCTTGATGAAGTCGTACCAGTTGCTGTCGTCGATTATCACCGATACCCCGAGGTCCCTCCTGGCCTCGCTCTTCATGGTGTACTCGCCCTTCAGCCACCTGAGGGCGGGGTTGTCCTCGTCCTCCGTCGACAGGGACCACCAGTATGCCAGGACGACCTTCACGAAGTCCTGGTAGAACGTCATGTCGCTTAGCTCGGACAGCCTGTTCCTGAGCTCCTTTTCCATCTTCGCGGCGGAATCCTTCCCGGTCTCCTCCGCGACGGAATCCAGCCAGGTCTGCAGTATGAGCTCCAGCGCTCCCCCGTCGGGTCTGGCGCGCACCGCCATGTTGCGGACGAGCTCCATGAACGTGTTCTGTCCCTCGCGCTTGTTGCCGGTGAGCCTGCGGTTGATGGCGAGGTCGGCATCCATGACCACGAACTTCCTGTCCATGGCATAGTTCCTGATCATCTGGGTCATGAAGCTCTTGCCGTTCCCGAAGCGGCCGGAGATGAACCTGAACGCACCTCCTCCCTCGGCCGTGTCGGCGAGATCGCTGACGAAAGTCTCGGTCTCCTTCCTCCTGCCGACCGCTATGTACTCCAATCCCCTTCTGGGCACCACTCCCGATGAAAGCGCGTTCATCATCGTGATAAGCGTCCTCTTCGGTATGTTCTTCGCATCCACCATCAAATCACCCTATTCAGTTCTTCTTTGTATTCATCGTATATAAGACCGTCCTCGACCACGGCGTCCCCGACGGTGTCCATCGCTATCGTGTTGATGCCTTCCTCGACGGAGGACATCCTCATGCCCGCGCCCTTCAGATACCTGTCCGCACCTCCTTCCATGGCGGCCCTCAGATATCCCATCTGGGTATCGTCCAATGAGGATGCCAGCGCCTTCCAGGGATCGTCGTCCTTGCCTGCCGGCACCTCGTAGTCTATGGCCTCCTCGTCCTCCTCGGCATGTTCCGAGGAGATCATGACTGATACCGCATCGAGATCGGACCTTGCGGCGCTGACCCTGCGTATGTCGAGGACGAGGTCGCTCTTCTCCAGGTCGTCGGTCTTCCATCTGCCGTTGGCCCAGTCCTCTACCGTCTCGGCGATGATACGGCGGTACGTGGTGGGGTACATCACCGGAAGCGGGGCGGTCTTCTTCTCCCTGACGCGGACCGTCCTTATGAGCATCTTCAGAGTGACCCTGAGGAAGTCCCTCGCCTTGCTGCCTACGGTGAGATCCAGCGATTCTATCCCCACGCGGGACCTCGTCCCGAAGTACGGGAACCCCTCATAGATGTCGTACTGCGACCTCTTCAGCTTCCCGAACGATGCTACTATCCTCCTGCCGCCGTTCTGGAGCTCGTTGGCCTCTATCCTGCGCAGGCATTCGGTGTACATCTCCCCGTAGGGGTGCTCCGTGTCCAGGAACTGCCTGTCCGAAGCGAACAGCAATCTGGAAGCGACGCCCTGCGGGATCAACGCTATCGGGTCCTCCGACAGCGACCCGGTTATCAGATGGGACGCGACTGTGAAATCACCCGAGCGCGTGACGCCGGGTTCCTTGAGACGGTGGATCCTGGCGTACGTTATGCATGCGTCCGCCATGCTGTCCAGAAGGAAGGGGTCCATGCCGCCGTAGACGCGCACCACGTTCGCCAGCATCCTCAGATTCCTCTCGGCGTCCTCGTCTGTGTTTATGATCTCCGCCGTGAACAGGAACAGATAACCCTCGCTGGACCTCAGGTACTTGCCCTTCCTGACCATCGAGCGCCAGTAGAAGTAGTAGGCACTCTCCTCCGGCGTCATGCTGACGTAATCCGGATGACGCGCACCGCATTTGACGAACGGGGCCTCTCCGCCTTCCTGCGCCCATTTGGCGCGGATCTCGAACTGGGATACGCCGGGACAATAGCGTTCGGGATAGATCTCCCTGATCTCGTCCCCCGAATAGAACCCAGAATAAAGATCGGACGGCATACGGGGGTGTATCGCATCCATAACGGATAACGATATTGGTCGCCGAGACCCCGTAACGGAATGAATGTGCTATCCCTTAGGCGGGATTCACTCCTTCTGGCTCAGTTCCCTGATGACCATCGGGATCATATACTTGGCGTTCTCGTCGAACGCAGCCTCGGGCTGGATGGCCCTGGCGTACTCGGTGTAGTACCTCTTCTTGACGACGTCGATGAGCTGCTGCTCGTCCATGCCGGACCTGTAGCCCTCCATGACCTCCTGTGCCCCGATGACCGCCATCTCCCTGGCCCTCCTGAGGAGCTTCATGCACCTGTCTCCGATTATGATGTCGTAGTGGGAGAGGAGCATGTAGCGCACGTCAAGGGCGAGTCCCCTGTCCATGGAATCGAGGGTGACCTGATATCCTACGAGGTACTGGGGCACCATCTCGTCGTCCCCCACGTACACGCCGTTGGTCTCGCACGAGAGCAGGAACTTCTCCTTCTCGTCGTAGAATCCGATGGAGTCCTTGGTGTGTCCCGGGAAGGCGTACACCCTGAAGGAGAACTCCCCGGCCTCGATGACGTCCCCGTCCTTGACGAGGATGTCCGCGTCAAGCATATCCGTGAGGTCCTCGTACTCCGCGACCTTGAAGATCTTGGCGGCGAAGGCGTCGAGCTTCCTCATGGTGGCCTTGGCGGAGTCCTTCTTCATGATGTTTAGGGCGTACTCCGTGGTGACGACCTTGGCGTTCGGCCATGCCCTCTTGCAGTAGGGGCTTCCCAGCACGTGGTCGTAGTGCGAGTGCGAGAGGAAGATGAAATCCAGGTCCCTCCCGTTCAGGACCTTCCTTATGTTCTCCACCAGCTGGTTGCCGCAGAATCCGAAACCGGAATCGACCAGGATGGATACCTTCGGCGTGACGATGAGCATGGCCTCCCCACCGATGCACGGTCCCACGTTTGTGACCGTATAGTCGACGTTGATCCCTTTGACATCCCTTGTCTGCATGCAGTGGAGCTTTCCCTTCATGATAGTGCCTCTGTCCGTGGACAAATGCTCTTATTATAAACATTCTGTGCACCGACGCCTCTCAGAAGCGTATGGCGCCGGCTATGAATGCGAGCAGACCGAAGATCATGCCCTTCTTGGCCATCTTCTGTCCCCCATGGGGGTCCCTGAGACCCAGATACGCGGCATAGAGGAACAGCACGTCCGCGATCACCACGACGTAGTACAGCGGACCGTACTGGTCGGTTATCATCGGCCATATGCTGAGCACCGGACCTGCCACGAAGAACAGCACCGCGACCAAGGCGGCTGCCCTCTTGCCGATCATCATGGGGAGGGTGTACCTTCCCTCGTCCCCCTCCATGTCCTCGATGTCCTTGCAGATCTCCCTTCCGACGGTGACGAGACCCGCCATCAGGGCGGGGGCGAGGTTGGCCCATACGTCATGTACGATGGCGCTTCCGAGGAGGAACACCATGCCCGTGAGCACGGCGATGGTGATGTTGCCGATGAATCCCCTCTGCTTCAGCAGGACCTCGTAGAGGTACATCAGAACGGATGCTATGACCACGATGGCGATGCATGCGGCGTCGAAGGTGAAGATCGAGATTATGACCGAGAGCAGAAGCAGCGATATCCCGGTGACGTGGGCCTGCTTGGGGGTGATCCTGCCCATGGGCACGGGACGTTCGGGGTGCGACGTCTTGTCAATCTCGTAGTCGATGGAATCGTTGATCGAGTTCCCGCCCGCCACGAACACTACGACCACGGCGGCGCAGAGCGCCATGTTCACCAGATATTCGGATGCGAATGCATCCGTCCCTGCGGCCATGAAACAGGCCACCAGCAGACCGATGGCGCCCATGACGGCGTTGCCCATGCGGAACATCTGGAGGTACGGGTTCATGGATGTGCAACCGCATACCCGCTTTTAATGGTTTTCAGTGAGGACGGACCTAAGAGTATGAATGAAAACAGATGACTGGCACTTATGACGTCACTCAGGACAGCCTGAACGCCGAGTAGTCGTAGACGCGTTCGGGACAGTTCTCCCTACATCTCTGGCAGGCGGTACCCAGACACCTTCCGGTGTCGATGGTGAACGTCCCCTCGTCGAAGGAAAGGGCGCCTTCTGGACATCCCTTCACGCATGTCATGCACCCGGAGCACTTCCATGATGCCGTCATCGAGGTCTCGGTGTGCACCACCTCCAGCGATTCTCCGATGTCGCGGATGTCGCCGGAATACGGTTTCTCGATCGTCATGGGTGCCTCCCTGTCAAGGTATCCTTCCGCACCGTATCTCTCTAGGGTGCGGCGGTACCTGTTGAGCGGCATGCCCTCGGTCCAGTAGCCGTATTCCAGGACGTACAGCTCGCTGAAGACGTCCGATGATGCGAACATGGTGTGTTCGGTGACCAGCTTGTCGCGCAGCTTGTTGAGTCCGTCCAGCATGGAAGGGTCGAGGGCAAGGTCCTTGGCCAGCTCCAGGGACGTGTTCCCCACCTGCTTCACGGTGGTGCAGTCGGGGATGATCAGCCCGATCCTCTTGGATTTGACCGGATCAACGTACGTACCTGACGCCCCGGCCATGTACATCGTGCGTATCCTCTCGGGATCCACCCCCGCCCTGAGCATGAGCGTGAGATGTCCCGCCCTGATCGCCCCGATGGCCTTGCCGGCTTCCTTGTAGTCCTGCTCGCTGAAGTCGATCCTCCGGGTGATCCTGATGGGGCCGTTGCGGAGCTTGGCCTCCTCGATCCTGCCGTCCTGCGTGGCGGCGTAGATCATCGCGACGACTCCCGTCCCGGTGATTCCCTTGGGCTGGAGCCCTTCGCTGCTTACCATGTCGCTGCGGATGTTGATCAGCGGACCGTCCTCCTCGACCAGACTGTCGTTGAGGACCTTCGTCCTCCACCCCAGCGGCGTGCGGACCAGGTCGCTCACCGCACCCGGACCTGCCAGCATGCCGCATCTGATCTGCTGGCCTTCCATCGCCGGACCCGCTGCGGCGGAACCCGTGAATATGCGGTCCCCTACCTTCAGGGCCATCTCGGCGTTGGTGCCGTAGTCGGTGACCATGCACATGTCGTCGTCCAGGAATCCGGACTTGAGCATCATGGCAAGGGCGTCGGCACCTATCTCGTGCCTGACCGCGGGAGGTATCACGACCTCCACGCCGGGGAATCCCAGTCCCGCGCCGTCCACGACGTGGCCGATGCGGTCGATGGGTTCCACGCCCTCCTCTTCCAGTTTGTTCTTACCGGCATACGCCAGGTCGCGTATGTCGATGCCCTCGAATAGCGAGAGCTGTATGGGGTTGCCGCATACCGCGATACGGATCAGTTCGTCAGGTGCGAGCCTGTCGATCAGGTCGTGCACCGCAGAGAGAATTATCGAATGAGCCAGATCCAATCCGTATTCGATGGCGAAGGACATGTGGTCCATCACGTTGGCTCCCGGGATGGGATTCCTGTCGGTGATGCAGGTGCGGACCGGCCTCCCCTTGCCGAGGTCGATCAGCTGTGCGCGTATACCGCTGGTACCTATGTCAATCGCTACCGCCTGAGGCATGCGGATTCCCCATAAGGGCGGCGGGCGGTGCCCGCCTAATGAGTTTAGTTACGGAAGTCCTCCCACTTCTTGGTTCCGCCGATGATGTCGGTGGCCGCGTGCACGGTCTCCAGCGGGGACTTGGTGTACAGGGCGTTCCTGAAGGTGTTGACGAACGCCTTCGAGACCGCTGCTCCACCGCATGCGACTGCCACTCCGGTCTTCTCAAGCTCGAGGAGCAGAGCGGTGTCGACGAGTCCGGGCTTGGTGGTGGACATCAGGGTCGAACCGCAGACCAGCTGGACGTTGTTGGCCTTGACGACCTCCAGGACCTTCTCCTTGGGAACGTCCCTTCCGATGTCGATGACCTTGAATCCGTTGGCCTTGAGGATCGCTGCGCAGATGTTCTTTCCGATGTCGTGCAGGTCTCCCGCTGCCACGAAGGATGCGATGGTTCCCTTGCTGGGGACGTCACCGATCTTGTCCTGGCAGAGCTTGATTCCGGCCTGCATCGCATCGTTGGACATCAGGATCTCGGGCACGAAGCTGAGACCGAGGTCGTACATCTCGCACTGTACCTGGATACCGGGCATGAGTGCGTTGGTGACCAGGTCGACGGGGTCCTTTCCGGCGTCGATGAGCGCCTTGATGGCGGGCTCGACGACCTTCCTCTTTCCGTCCAGGACTCCCTGGGCGACCTCCCTGTACTTGGGGTCCGAGGGGAAGAACTCGGCGATGAGCTTCTCGGCGCTCTTGGTCTTCTTCGAGACGGGGCTGATGATCCCGAGCTCGATGGCCATGCCCTCCTGCACGAGCTTGTTGAAGCGTACGGGATCCTGCATGCGCATCTTCTCGACGTTCTGCATGATGATATCCATGTGGGACGGCATCAGAACACACCTCCTTCGATCTTGTAGTCGGACATTTCCTTCAGGTTCTTCGCCTTGGCCCTTCCGTATGCGCGGACGCAGTCGTCGATGTCGCACTCGTCGGGGACGGGGGTCTCCTTACATGCCTGCACGTACGCCTTGAGGTTGGCCAGCGGGGTTCCGTTGGACACATCGCATGCGGTACCTACGACGTCGACTCCTTCCCTGATGCACTGTGCGGTCCTCGCGTATACCTGCTCGGGGGTTCCGTTGGGCATCAGATCGATGACATCCAGGCTTCCGAGGCATCTCATCTTGTTCCCGAGTACCTGCCTGACGTACCATGCCGGCGGTGCGTCGAACGAGAAGCAGTCCATTCCGCTCTCCCTGATGAGGGGCAGGAGCTTCTCGGTGTGTCCGCACATGTGCAGGATCTTGGGTGCGCTCACGGCCCTTGCGAACTTCTGGTGGTAGGGCAGGACGTACTCCTTGTATGTCTCGGGCGAGATCAGGTCTCCGGATGCAGACGGGTCCGCGGGGAACAGGATGTGCGCTCCTGCCGCGACCATGCGCCTCCCATACTCGATACAGAAGTCGGTCGCCGCGGAGATCGCCGGGGAGGCCAAAAAGGCCGACGATCTCAGCGATTTCTTCACCACCTTCGGCGCCGCCAACGTCCAGGTGCAGGACAAGTAATTTCCCGTCCCGCCCTTGACGCCGCGGGCTGCCTGTGCTACA
>JAFPVN010000338.1 GCA_017395275.1 Candidatus Methanomethylophilaceae archaeon
CCAGACTCCGATGTGTGCCTGTCGTTCAGGAACGTATCCTTCGCCTATCCGGGCAGCGCAGGTGATGTGCTCTCGGACATCTCGTTCGACGTCCGCCGCGGGGAGACGGTCGCGATAGTGGGACAGACCGGTTCGGGGAAGACATCCCTCGTGAACCTGGTCCCGCGCCTATTCGACTGCACCTCGGGGACGGTGGAGTTCAACGGGATCGATGTGAGGGAGTACGAGCTCGACACCCTACGCTCCAGGATCGGGTACGCCACCCAGCGTCCGGTGCTGTTCTCGGGTACCGTTAGATTCAACGTCGGTTACGGATCGGATTCCACCGACGAGCAGATAATGGATGCCGTTCGCATAGCGTGCATCGACAAGTATGTGGAGGGCCACGAGGGTCTGGACACGGAGATACAGCAGAGGGGCGCGAACCTGTCGGGCGGACAGAAGCAGCGCATATCCATCGCCCGCGCCGTGTGCAAGAGGCCGGACGTGTACATCTTCGACGACACGTTCTCCGCACTGGATTTCAAGACGGACGTCGAGGTGCGCAGGAACTTGGCGGAGGCCGTGAAGGGTTCCACCACGCTCGTGGTATCGCAGAGGATAGGCACCGTCCGCGACGTCGACAGGATAGTGGTCATAGCCGACGGGAAGGTGGCCGGGCAGGGTACCCACGACGAACTGCTGAAGACCTGCGAGATCTACCGCGAGATGGCGGAGATACAGGGCTGTGCGGAGGCGGTAAGGTGATGCCCGCCGGGAAGCAGAAGGCCAAGGCAGAGGACTTCACGGGGACGTGGAAGAACATCCTCCGCTACATCAGGCGTTACAGGTATGTCTTCGTCATAGCGGTTGTACTGTCGGCCATAAGTTCGGTGTTGGCACTTCTCGGACCGTATTTCATCAGCGACATGACCGACCTGATAAAGGAGGGAATAGAGGGAGAGATGGACATCGATTCCGTCCGCAGGCTCGGAATGATCCTCCTGTGCGTATACGTCGCGAGCGGGATAGTGCATTTTGTACAGAGCTTCATGATGGCGACGGTTTCGCAGCGTTCTGCGCAGATGTTCCGCAGGGACATCACCCGCAAGTTCAACAGGATTCCGCTGGACTACTTCGACAAATCCTCGAAGGGGGATCTGATGAGCCGCGTGACCAACGACGTGGACACGCTCGGAAACTCCATGAACCAATGCATAGGCAGCGTGGTCAGCGCAGCCACGACCATGGCCGGCGCGCTGATACTCATGCTGTACATGAACCTCCAGCTGGCCGCGCTGGCGATAGCCGTCGGGGTCATAGGGTTCGGTCTGGTGAAGCTCGTCGCCAAGCACACCCAGATATACTTCAAGTCGCAGCAGAGGAACCTCGGCGCCATGAACGGCCTGGTGGAGGAGCAGTATTCCGGCCACACGGTCGTGACCATCTATGCGGGACAGTCCGAGGCGATGGAGCGCTTCGACAGGATCAACGAGGATCTGGCGAAGTCCGCATTCAGGTCGCAGTTCCTGGGCGGTATATCGGCGCATCTCAGCGGTCTGATAAGCAACACGGGATACGTGCTCGTGTGCGTGACCGGTGCCGCCCTCTACATGGACGGCGTCATCTCATTTGGTGTCATCGTGGCGTTCATGATATTCGTCAAGATGTTCACGGGGTCGTTCTCGCAGATGTCGTATGCCGTGGTCACGATGCAGTCCGTGGCGGCCGCCGCGGAGAGAGTGTTCACATTCCTCAACTACGACGAGATGCCGAAGGAGGATGATTCCCCGACCGCCGGACGTGCCGCCGGAAGGGTGGAGTTCGACAGGGTCAGCTTCGGATACGTCCCCGGGAAGGAGATCATCCACGAGTTCTCCGCCGTGGTGGAGCCCGGAAGGAAGGTGGCCATCGTCGGACCGACGGGAGCGGGAAAGACAACGATAATCAATCTGCTGATGAGGTTCTACGAGGTCGATTCAGGGGAGATAAGGATAGACGGCGTGCCGATCACCAGCATGTCCCGCGGCCAGGTTCGCGAGCAGTTCGGGATGGTGCTCCAGGAGACATGGATGTTCGAGGGCACCCTCAGGGAGAACATCGTGATGAACAGGGAGGACGTGTCCGATGACAGGCTCGACGAGGTCTGCGCGGCCGTCGGCCTGTCGCACTTCGTGGCCGCACTGCCCAACGGGTACGACACCGTGATGAAGGACGACGGTTCCATGTCCGCCGGCCAGAGGCAGCAGATCGCCATAGCGAGGGCGATGATAGGCGACCCCGCGATGATCATCATGGACGAGGCCACGAGTTCCGTCGATCCTCTCACCGAGAAGCTCATACAGGAGGCTGCGGACCGCATGATGGAGGGCCGTACCTCCTTCGTCATCGCCCACAGGCTCTCCACCATCGAGGACGCGGACATAATCATAGTGGTGAAGGACGGCAGGATAGTCGAGACCGGGACGCACGGTTCCCTGCTCTCCGCGGGCGGGTTCTACAGGCAGCTCTTCGACAGTCAGTTCAGTGTTATAGACGACTGAATCCGTATTGTGCCAGATTCTGAATAGTATAGAAATAAGGAAAGGGTTTAAGCGGTTTGTGCGGGGCCGTCGCCGGCCCCGGGGTTCATTCCTTGCCGTCCTTGATCTCGATGCATTCGCCGCAGCCGCAGCCGCAGCTGCACCCTTCGCAGCCGCATGAGCATTTGCCCGAGCGGTGTCCGCGGATCAGGGAGAATATCGCTCCCCCGATCGCGAGGATGACTATCCCGAGCACGATTATGCTCCCTGTGGTCATTGGGCCGCGGCCTCCTTGGACGCCTCTCTCTTGCGGGTGAAGAAGGGATCCTTCACCACCAGCAGGTAGATGATGGCCGCTGCGGAGAGTATCGCGAGGATGATACCGGAAGTCTCGGGCGTGGTGCCGTCGATGAAGCTTCCGATGACGTACACGATGGTCGAGACCGCATATGCGATCAGGCACTGGTACGCCACGGCCATTCCGGTGGACTTCCATGTCCCCAGCTCCCTGTGCATGGCACCGATCGCCGCGAAGCAGGGTGCGCAGAGCAGGTTGAACGTCAGGAATGCGAGACCGGCGGCAGGCGTGAGGTATGCCGCGAATATGTCCCAATACTCCTCTCCGGCCTCTCCGACCTCGTCCAGAGCGAACAGGGTACCGAGGGTTCCGACGAGGTTCTCTTTGGCGATGAGTCCGGTGACGCTTCCGACGGTGAGCTCCCAGTGGTCTCCCCATCCGAGCGGCTGGAAGATCACGCATACGCCCTGACCGATGGATTGCAGGATGGAATCGCTGGTGGCATCGGCGCCGAGGTAGGTGAACGACGTGTCGTAGCTTGCCAGGAACCAGATGAACACCGAAGCGAGCAGGATGATCGTTCCCGCCTTCTTCACGAATGCCCAGCCCCTGTCGAGGGTCCCCTTGATGGTGGTGATCACGCTGGGAAGGTGGTAGGGAGGCAGCTCCATGATGAACGGTGCGGGCTCTCCGGAGAGGCTCTTCCACTTCTTGAGTATGATACCGGACATCAGGATGACGACGATTCCGAGTACATAGGAGAACAGCGCGACGAATCCGTTGTTGCCGAACAGCGCACCCGCGATGAGGGCGATGATGGGCAGCTTGGCGCCGCAGGGTATGAACGTGACGGACATGGCGGTGATCCTCCTGTCCCTCTCGTTCTCGATGGTCCTGGTGGCCATGATACCGGGCACACCGCATCCTGTACCGACGAGGATCGGGATGAAGGATTTTCCGGAAAGACCGAAGAACCTGAACACGCGGTCCATGACGAACGCCGCCCTTGCCATGTATCCGATGTCCTCGAGTATGCAGAGGACGAGGAACAGCACAAGCATCTGGGGCAGGAATCCGATGACCGCACCTACTCCGCCTATGAATGCGCTGTTGATAAGTCCGGTGAGCTCCTCGCTGACGCCGTTGTCGGCGCACCATTCCTCGACGGAGGTCCCGATCGGGTCCTCGATGTATCCGTTGAGGAGGTCGGTGAGGTATGTTCCGATTCCGGTGAAGTCGCCGAATCCGATGACTCCCAGGAACACGATGCTAAGCACCCCGAGGAAAATCGGGATACCGAGGATCCTGTGTGTGACGATCTTGTCTATCTTGTCGGAGGTGGTGCCCGTCTCCAGGTCGGTCTGCTCCTTGGTGATGGTGCCGGCGACGATCTCGCCGATCATGCCGTAGCGTCCGTCGGAGATGACCGAATCCATCTCGTCGGCGTACTCCTCCTCCAGGGCGGCCATGTCCTCCCTGAGGCTCTCGGCCGCTTCGGAGAGCTTCTCCGAGACGGTGGGGTCCTTCTCGACGAGCTTGACCGCGTACCATCTCTTTTTGCCGTCTGGCACTTTGCCGGATATGGCGGTCTCCGCCTTCGATATGAGTTCCTCGATGCGGTCGTCGAACCTAAGTCCGCTGGGCGCTTCGCCCTTCTGTGCGGCGGAGACGACGGCCTCCACGAGCTCCTTGGTCCCCTCGTTCTTGAGGGCAGATATGGGTACGACGGGGCATCCGAGCCTCTTGGACAGGGCCTCGGTGTCAATGGATCCGCCGTTCTTCCTGACGGCATCCATCATGTTCAGGGCAACCACGGTGGGGATGCCCGTATCTAGTATCTGTAAGGTAAGGAAAAGGTTCCTCTCGATGTTGGTGGCGTCCA
>JAFPVN010000339.1 GCA_017395275.1 Candidatus Methanomethylophilaceae archaeon
GCGTTCTCGGACCTGATCGGTACGGTCGGTAACGCGAGCGGTACAGGAGTTCTCCTGGCGGTGAGCATCATGATCCACTTCTACGAGGCCATGGGCCGCGAGCAGATGATGGAGATGCACCCTGTCATGAGGGAGTTCCTGGGAGGTGAATGATCATGGCCGCACAGCAGGGACAGCCGGACATGCCCGCCATGCCCAGCATGATGCCCATGCTGGTCATGATGTTCCTCATCCTGATCCTCTACGCGTTCGACGGTTCGGATCACAAGATCGGGTCCATCCTGGACTACGGTCTCAACTTCTTCGGTATGGACGGACAGTATCCCATCGTCACCCTCTTCGTGGTGGGTGCCCTGATGGCGAGCTTCTCCGCCATACTGAGGTCTTTCTTCACGGACATGATCGAGCAGGCCAAGAGCCAGCAGATCATGTCCGCCTTCAACAAGGAGCTCCGCCAGGCGAGGCTCGAGAACAACAGCTTCAAGATCAAGAAACTGACCGAGATGCAGCCCCAGATGATGGCCAAGAACATGGAGAACAGCAACAAGATGATGAAGTCGATGCCGTTCACCATGATCGTGATCATCCCGCTGTTCCTTTGGGTCAGGTACTTCATCGACGTGACGGTGAGGGAGGCCGGGAACCTGACGTTCAGCGTCCCGTGGGCCACCCTGGACCTTGACACCACCATCTGGTTCATGCCCGCATGGATCCTGGTCTACACGATGATCAGTATCCCGTTCGGACAGATCGTCAACAGGCTCATCCGTACGTACAAGTTCAAGAAGTACCTGAAGCAGATGGACTCGGCCGAAGGAGCAGAAACAGCATGAGGATAACCATCAGCGGCCCGCCTGGATCCGGTAAGACCACAGCCTGCAAGGCGCTCTCCGAGCGTCTCGGCTACGAGGCGGTGGTGTTCGGCAGGATATTCAGGTCGATGGCCGCTGAGAGGAACCTTTCTCTGGTGGAGTTCGGTGCCCTTGCGGAATCCGACCCCTCCATCGACCAACTCATAGATTCCACCATCGTCGAGACCGCGAGGGGCAGGGAGGACATCATCCTCGAATCCCGCCTCTCCGCATACATGATGGTAAGGAACTCCATACCCGCCTTCAAGATCTACCTCCACGCCAGTCCCGAGGTCCGCGTCTCGCGCATCGGGGTCAGGGAGGGGGAGTCCGTCGAGGCCGCGCAGGAGGCCACGAAGCTCCGCGAGGCATCCGAGGCGAAGAGATACAAGATGTACTACGGCATCGACATCGGCGACCTGAGCGTGTACGACCTCGTGGTCGATACGGACCACCTCGATCCCGATCAGGTCATTCAGACGATCATGAAGGGGTTAGAGGGATACGGATGCTCGTGAAGGACCCGGATACGATAAAGGACCGCTGGGGCAAGAGGCCCTCCGACCGTTCGGTCGGGGAGCTGCTCAGGGCAGGCGTGGTCGCATTGGACAAGCAGTCCGGACCCACGTCCCACCAGGTCACCGCATGGGCCAGGGAGGCCCTCCACGTGGACCGCATAGGCCACGGCGGAACACTGGACCCGTACGTCAGCGGAGTGCTCCCCCTGTGCCTGGGCAAGGCCGTGAGACTGACGGACATCGTCCTCTCGTCCGACAAGGAGTACGTGTGCCTCATGAGGCTGCACGGGGACCGCAGCGAGGGGAGGATAAGGGAGGTCATCGGGAGATTCGTCGGAAGGATCTACCAGATGCCCCCGGTGAGGTCCGCGGTCAAGCGCCAGCTGCGCATCAGGAGGATATCCTCGATCGAGATCAGGGAGATCGAGGGGCGCGACGTGCTGTTCGTCGTGAACTGCGATGCTGGCACATACATAAGGACTCTTTGTACGGACATAGGCGAGGCCCTGGGATGCGGCGCCAACATGATCGAGCTGAGGAGGACCCGTTCGGGACTGCTCGGCGAGAGGGACGCCGCCACCATGCAGGACCTCGCGGATGCCTACGTGTTCTGGCAGCAGAACGGCAGGGACGCATGGATGCGCTCGCTCCTGCATCCGGTTGAGATCCTCGTGGACCCGCTTCCGAAGATCATACTGAAGGCCACCGCCGTGGACGCCGTCTGCAGGGGTGCCGACCTCACCGTCAGGGGCATACACATGCTGGACGAGGATATCCGCAGGAACGCCCTCGTGGCGATGATGACCGCCCGCGGCGAGCTCGTGGCGATAGGGACGATGTTGATGTCCACCCCCAAGGTCATGGCCTCGGAGCAGGGGGTGGCCGTGAGGACGCAGCGCGTCATCATGGAGCCGGGACACTACCCTAGCATGTGGAAGTTCTCCACCGACCTGGAAGAGGATCCTTTCCCGTCGGAGTGACAAAGATTAATACCCATCCTGGGGGATACAAGGTCAGATGTCGCTGTTCAGCCGTAGGACCGTCCTTCTGGAGGAGACCAGTTTCTGTCTCGGGGAGCTCAATTACGAGATCTTCGGGGGATACGATAACGTCAAGACCTTCCCGCTGCACACCAAGGTGGGGAAGGACCTGTACGTGCAGATAGAGACGTCCAAACCCATAGACGTGTCCGTCGTGGACGGCACCGGACTCAACCAGAAGTTCAAGGAGGGGTTCGCCGGAGGGACGATAGGTCCGCTCCGCGTGGGCGAGAAGGGCATCATGACCCTCATACTGGGGATATGGCGCGGGGACAGATCCGATGTGAAGGTCTCCGCATGGATGGAATGACATGTCCGTCATAGCGCGCAAGGACAAGACGGAGAGGATCCTCTTCGAGAGGAAGAAGATCGACCTCACCACCCCGGACGACCGTCTGACGGTGCTGATATTCCTGGTGTCCATGCTCGTCAGCCTGGTGATAGGCGTCGTATTCATGGAGCTCTACGACCTCGACATCCTGGAGCTGGCCATGTTCCCGACGATGCCGCTGGTGGTCGTGGGGGCGTTCCAGATCATACGTTCGAGGTACAAGTTCTACCTGATCCTCGTGGCCGCCGCCGTCGGCGCCATGTTCTACCTCCAGGTCGCGTACGCCACCATCGGCGCGATAGCCCTGATAGCGTTGGGCATACCGGGCGTGGTGAAACTGGTCGCGGTGCTGCAGAGGTTCCTGTTCTACCGCGTGGTCTCCTCGGTGGAGTACCTGAACATACGCACGGACCTGTCCCTGTGGGACCGCGTCGTGGCGTTCGTGTTCAACATATCCAAGGACCTGGACACCAGGAACCTGGAGATCGACGAGAACGTGAAGCGCGCATCCCTGCCGTGGAAGGAGATCTGGTCGTCGATGAAGGTCAGCTTCCTCATCGGGGTGTTCATCTGGATCTACCTGTCCATGAACCCGTCGTGGATGCAGTTCGACTCGTTCTCGAATGTGCCAGCATACATCTTCGCAGTGATGATGTACATCCCGCTCATCGTCCTGCCGTTCTCCATATTTATGTCGCTGAACGTGAGGATAGAGACCAGGTACAGGGACTTCAGGATCTACGACGGAGTCAAGGGGACGCTGATGAGGATGGCGATCCCGATCTTCGCCGCCTTCATGTACATACTTGTGGCCGTCAACAAGAACGGTTTCCAGGACGTCCTGACGTTCATCGCGCTGTCGGTGGTCTTCAACATGCTCATCTGCGTTGCTGCGTGCATGGTCTATTACAAGGGATTCGAGAGCCACATCATCGACAGCATAATCTCCAGGTGGAACAGCTTCCGCCCGGTGCAGCTTTTGATGGACGTGGACGATCTTGACGAGATAATAAAGGAGGATGTGCCAGGCACCCCCGTCCGCGACTATTCGGACATGGGGGAGCTGGAGTTCCCCGAATGACGCTCACATGAAGCTGTCGTTCATGCGTCCGGGTCCCGCGAGGGACTCGAGGATGGGCTGGAAGATCTTGCCCGATGCGTAGCCCTCGGTCCTCTCGGAACCGATGAGTTCCGGCTCGACGTCCGCCCTGACGTTGATGACGCAGTTCTGGTGCTGGTCGTCGAGCGAGACCACGAACATGTCCGGATCGGATTTGGCGACCTCGAGGATGACATCGGCCATGTATTGGATGTCCTCGTTGGATATGTCGTCGCCGGGGCGGATGTTGAATCCGTGGGTCTCGGTGCTGCCGTTGAAGATGTGCATGACCTCCGACTTCCCCATCAGGTCCACGAACTTCTCCTTGCCCTCCATGGCCGAGGCGAGCTCGATCATGCGCTGCTTGAACACGTCCGCGAACTCCACATACATTGCTTCCTTTCCAAGGATTTTCCACATGGGCGCATAATCGCTCATCCAGTAGTTAAGATGTTGCCTCGCCATTATGACGCGCGCACCCGCACGTTTTATCTATAAGGGTGCAGTTCGTCAGACGAGCTGAACCAAATGGCCGAGGAATTCAAGGTGACCCCCTGGGAGGTAACCGGGGACATAGATTACGACCTTCTTCAGAAGAAGTTCGGTACCACACCCATCGACGATGCGCTCATAGGGAGGTTAGCCAAGTACGGCGAGATCCACCCCATGATCAGGCGCGGCATATTCTATTCGCACAGGGACTTCGACCGCATCCTCGACGAGTACGACAAGGGCAACAGGTTCACGCTCTACACCGGAAGGGGCCCCTCGGGCAACACCCATCTGGGTCACATGATGCCCTGGATATTCAACAAGTGGGTGCAGGACACCTTCAAGGTGCCCATGCTCTTCCAGATGACCGACGATGAGAAGTTCCTGTTCAAGGACCTGACGCTCCACGACACCACGTCCATGGCCTACGAGAACGCCCTGGACTTCATCGCGCTGGGCTTCGACCCCGACAACACCAAGATCATCCTGGACAGCAAGAACATCGACAGGCTGTACCCCATAGCGCTCAAGGTGGCCAAGAAGATCAACTTCTCCACCGCGAAGGCGGTGTTCGGATTCGAGAACACCTCCAACATCGGCCAGATATTCTTCACCTCCATCGAGGCGGCGCCGGCGTTCCTGCCCACCGAGATGGCCGGGAAGCAGGTGCCGGTGCTCATCCCCTGCGGTATCGACCAGGATCCGCACTTCAGGGCATGCAGGGACGTTGCGCCCGGACTGAATTATCCCAAACCGTGCACGCTGTACTGCAAGATGGCCCCCGGACTCAACGGTTCGGACAAGATGTCGTCGTCCGACGAGAACGCGACGATATACACCACCGACACGCCGAAGGCCGTGAAGAAGAAGGTGGGGAGGGCGTTCACCGGCGGCAAGGTCAGCGTGGAGGAGCAGAGGAGGGACGGAGGGAATCCCGAGGTCTGCGCCGTCTTCAAGTACAACTTCTTCATGTTCGAGAAGGACGATGCCAAGCTCAACGAGCTGGCGGACAGGTGCCGCAGCGGGGAGATCCTGTGCGGCGAATGCAAGATGTGTCTCACCGAGAAGATCAACAGGTTCCTGGAGGACCATCAGGCAAAGAGGGAGGAGGCCAAGGAGATAATCGGTTCCATGGCCTTCGACGGTTTCAAATGGTGAGACAAATGGGTGTATCCGAAATCATTGAGAGTCTGAGTCACAACGAGAGAAGGCTCCTGCTGGCGCTGGAGGCCGCAGGGGGCAGGGCATCGCCCGCCGAGATGATCTCCGCAGGGAAGTTCGACCTCGAGGTGGAGATCATGGGTTCGGCCTCATGGCTGGCATCCAAGGGTCTCGCCGAGATCTCCGAGTCGTCGGAGAGGTTCTACGTCCTCGCGGACAAGGGGATCGTGGAATCAGGTCTTCCCGAGAGGAAGGCCGTGAGGGCCATCGATGCCGCTGGCGGCTCCATGGACATGGCCGCACTGGCCGAGGCACTGCCCAACGGCGAGGACAAGATCGCCGTCGGATGGCTGAAGAGGAAGGGACTCGCGGACATCGTCAAGGACGGTGACGCCAAGATACTCAAGCTCACTCAGAAGGGTAAGGACACCCTCTCCGCCGACATGGAGGACGAGGCCCTCCTGAAGAGGATGGCCTCGTCGCCCGTATCCGAGAAGGATGCCGATCCCAAACTAATCAAGGACCTCAAGGGACGCCAGGGCATGATCGCCGAGGAGATCGTCACCGAGAGGACGATAGCCCTCACAGACGCCGGAAAGGAGGCGCTGGCACATGGCATAGAGCTCAAGGACGAGATCGTCCAGATGGACGACTCCGTCATACAGAGCGGCAGGTGGAGGGACGCGGAGTTCAGGCGCTACGACGTGCAGACCTTCGCTCCCGCAGCATATCCCGCCAAGAAGCACCCGCTCTCCCGTCTGGGAGCCGAGATCAGGAGGGTGTTCACCGACATGGGTTTCAAGGAGTTCGACGACGAGTACGTCCAGCCCTCCTTCTGGAACCTCGACATACTCTACATCCCGCAGGACCACCCCGCGAGGGAGCTGCAGGACACGTTCTACCTGGAGCACCCGGCGAAGATACACATCGACGACGAGAAGCTGGTGGAGACCATCAGGAACATCCAGGAGAACGGAGGGGACACCGGTTCCACCGGGTGGGGAGGCACCTGGTCCAGGGACATGGCCGAGCAGGCACTGCTGAGGACGCACACTACCGTCAACACCATCAAGGCGCTGGCGGCGCACGCGCAGGCACCGTCCAAGTACTTCTCCATCTCGAGGATCTTCAGGAAGGAGTCCATCGACGCCACCCACCTCCCCGAGTTCACCCAGATCGAGGGGTTCATCCTCGACGACAAC
>JAFPVN010000340.1 GCA_017395275.1 Candidatus Methanomethylophilaceae archaeon
ATCGGCGGTTGATCGCTTCAAGCTCCATGTCGTTCACTCTGAAAGTAATCAGGTGCTTGCGTACCTCGCTCGGCTCGGTGTCCTGCGGTGGTGATTCGCCCTCGGTGGTTTCGGGCGGTTCGGTGAAATCCACTTCGCACGATTCCGTAACTTCCAACATTGAAATAGGCTCGGCAGCGGTGTCCTCTGTGACGGTCGGCTCGTCACTTTCTGACTGCAATTCTTCCTGCATTTCCTCCGCATAAGTGTGGGCAAGTTCTTCCGCAAGCTCCTCGACTTGCTTACCCGGCCAAGACCGGCAAGTCCGCGGGGAACGACATCCGCAAGGGCAAGTACACGGTCATGATCTGCCACGCCCACGACACCATAAAGGACAAGGCCGTGTGGGACAGGTTCATGTCGGTGTTCGGCAAGCTGGACGCCACCGACGGCGAGATCGAGATCGCCAGGAAGATCCTGAAGGACTGCGGCAGCTACGACTATGCCATCGAGATGGCCGACAGGTACACCAACGAGGCCATCGACAGCCTCAACTGCCTGAAGGAGAGCGACGACAAGGAGTTCATGATAGAACTGGCGAAGTTCTCCATGGCCAGGGACGTCTGACGGGGATCAGTCGTCGATGACCCCGGTCTCGACGATCCTGTAATTCACGGACCTTCCCTCGGGAAGGCTCCTGTGCTTCATTATCACGGCGGAGCGTCTCCCGCTGCCCCTCTTGTCGAGACGGATGATCGTCTTGGCGTTATGGTGCAGCGCATGGCCTCCGATGAACTCCACGCCTCCGGTCTGGAGGTTGGCGTATACCTGCGAGGTTATGATGACTGGCACATCGCTCTTCCTCGCTGCGGTGAGGAGGGTCTCGGTCTCCTTGGCGAGCTCGATCCTGGCGGAGTTGTCGTCGCTGTGCAGGCGGTAGAACATGGTGAGGGAGTCGACCACTATCAATCCCACGCGGTCGTTTGCCTCGCAGAGGCGGGCAGCCTTCGCGATCCTGTCCGACTGCTCCTCGAAGCTGTGCACGTGGAACACCAGCAGGTTCCTGAGCAGCTCGTCGTCCCTGAAGACCTGCTTCATCCTGTCGGTGGACAGGCCCTCGGTGTCCAGGTAGGCGACCTTCTTCCCGCTCTTCACCACGTTGTACGCGGTCTGAAGGCAGATGTTGGTCTTCCCCGTCCCGGCCTCACCGTAGAAGAGCGTGACGCTGCCGCACTCGATGCCCCCTCCCAAGAGGGTGTCGAAAGAGTTGCAGCCGACGGGGATGCGTTCCATGGACCACACAATAGAAAGGGATGGTTAAAAGGTTTAGGAGGAAGGACTCAGTCCTTCTTGTTCTCCATGCTGCCTTCCACTTCCTTGACGTCGTCGAGGTCGTAGGAGTAACCCGTCTGGACCTCCACCCCCTTCTTCATGTACATGGGGATGGTAATCAGGCCGGCGAATATCGCTATCAGCACGGCGACCACCGCTATGAACAGCAGCACCACGATGACGACCATCGCGATGCTCTCGAGGACGGCGGGGTTGAGCGCGATGACCACGGCGACCGCGATGACCGCCACCAGCAGGAGCACCAGGGCTATGCCGGATTTCACCGTGCTCTGTCTCTCGGTCTTTCCGGGATCCATATCGGCCGCCTCATTCGGACTTCTGCGGCAGGTAGGGGATCAGCGAACCCGCCAGCGCAGGCAGGGTCATGGACTGGATGATGATCTTACCGGGTCCCGTGAGGGTGGTGACGAACAGCCCCTCGCCTCCGAACAGCGCGGTCTTGATGCCTCCAGCCGCCTCGATGTCGTACGACACGGTCTCCTGCCAGGCGACCGCATTGGCGGTGGAGACCTTGTACTTCTC
>JAFPVN010000341.1 GCA_017395275.1 Candidatus Methanomethylophilaceae archaeon
CCCTGGGGGATGCGAATCCTCCCGAATGGGAGTGCGTACGGCGGAATGGGACTGCCCATGCCTGAACGCGAGTTCAGGGGTTGGTGCTATCGCCCTCACAGCGCAGAAATGTTGCTGTGGTTCCTGTCAACAGGAGAGGTGTCAAAGCCTCGGGTGCAGCCTCCGGATCACTGCGTCCAATACGCGGCGTACCGGAAAACGAAGCCCGCCATCGAGCGGGAACCGTCAAGACTGACGTGTCGCGCGGCCAACCGTTGAGGTTGGGCCCGGGGGTAACCCCGGGTGTATTCTATACACAATTTCGACAACAGACTATCGTCTGGGTCATTCGAGAGGTTATTTAACCGATCACTCGATATGGTGACGTACATGAGGTCGCTGATCGTCTCTGCCTTCGCCGTTGCGGCGATCGCAATATGCATCCTGGCGATGCCCTCAGCAGATGCTGAGGAGGAATCGGTCGTCACCTATCAGGGCATGAGCTTCTACGTGGAGCCCGGCACCGCCGATGCGCGCCTCACCGACATCGATTACCAGGCATACGTTCCCAACCTCGTGATCCCTGACGAGTTCACCCTGGACAAGACATACAGGGTAGTGGGCATAACATCGTATTCCGTCTGTTCCCCTGTGGTCACGACCATCAGCTTTCACGACAACCACTATCTGGAGGACATCAACTCGACCGCGTTCGACTGCCCTAACCTCCAGGCGTTCACAGACCTGAACAATGTCAAATACGTCGCCGAAGGCGGCATCCTCTACGGCAAAAGCGGCCCCGACATGCGCAGCATAGTCAAATGTCCCGCCGCCATCGCCATCACATCCTACGAGATCTCGGATTGCGACGCCATCCTGCCGTTGGCATTCAGCGGCTGTACCGGGTTGCAGGAGATCACATTCGGGACCGACGTCAAGCTGACTGAGATACCGCCATGTGCATTCCAGGGTTGCACCTCGCTTTCCAAGATCGGTTACGACAGCACCGACGGTTACAACAACCTTCCAGAATCGATCCTCCTCATAAGATTCAACGCGTTCTACGGGTGCACATCACTCGGCAACATTCGCATGCCGGAATCGCTGCGCATCATAGAGGACTTCGCATTCGCGGGATGCGGTTTCGAGCGCTTCAACATCAACACCGGGATCTCATACATCGAGGACAGGGCATTCTCCGGATGCATCAATCTCACTTCCTTCGAGTACATCTTCAATCAGTTCTACGACACTCCCGGATACGCGGTGATCGACGGGATACTCTATTCCGACGGCCGCATTAAGACCCTCGTCTGCTACCCTGCGGGAAAGACCGGCGAGACCTACACTCTGAACGAGAAGGTCACCGGGATCTCCAGAGGCGCGTTCTCGGGAACGAAATATCTGAAGAACTTCGAAGTCAACACCCTGCTCACGGCCGTGGACATATTCGCATTCGAATCCTGCACGAGCCTGGAGTCCGTCGACCTCAAGGGCAGGGTGACCACTCTGGACATGTGTGCGTTCTCAGACTGCGTCAACCTAAGGACCGTGAATGGGATGTCGGGCGTGGTCACGATAGGCGAGAACGCGTTCGAGAACTGCGGCATCACGAGTATCGACCTCCCGTCCTCGATCAAGTCCATCGGCGGATGGGCGTTTTCCGGAAGTAAGCTCACATCCATCACAGTGCCAGACGCCGAGGTTAGCATGGGTAGAGATGTGTTCATCAAGTGCACCGGCCTCAAGGACATCACCTTCGAGGGCGACAGTTTCACCCTGGTTCCCGGATCCCTCAACATCGGTATCGATGGTTCCCAGGCAGAGGTCACCGTCCACATAATCAAGACCGCTTCGATACCTTCCGACGCATGCAACGACGGCTTCACCACCGTCAAGATAGACAAGGAGGGGGAGCACCCCTATCCGTACGAAAACCTGATAGGGGTTTTTGTATGCCTGCTGATACTGCTCGGTATCATCAGGATCATCAAGGAGGTCTGACATGAATCTGTTCTCCCGTCTCATAAAGTCGTTCAAGGACGTGAAGGAGAACAAAATCATCCTCCTGGCGATGATACGCAGGAACACCGCCGGCAGATACAAGAACTCCTATCTCGGATTCGTATGGCATCTGCTCCTGCCGGTGCTGATGATCATCGTCCTGTACATCACGTTCTCATCCATCAGGCCCCGCCCCATACCAGGATTCTGGATCTATCTGAGCTCGGGCATGTTCCCCATATCGTTCATATCGAGCAGCCTCCGCGGACGCGCGGTGGTCAGCAACGCCAATTACATAACCAAAATGAAGTTCCCGAGGGAGATCGTGGTCATAGCCAGCGTGTTGACGGATTTCCTCTCGGTGCTGTTCGCCTACACGATAATAGTCATGGTGATCCTCCTCGCCGGACAGCCCGTGAACTGGCTGGGGGCCGCGGTGCTGCCGGTGGAGCTCTTCCTGATGCTGATATTCTGCATAGGTTGCTCCTTCCTGGTATCCACCGTCACCGTGTACATCAAGGATGTCGGTTACTTCATGTCCGTGGCCATGAGGCTGGTCTTCTGGATCACGCCCACGTTCTTCATGATCAACGAGGCCTCCGGACTTCTGGCCGATATCGTGTACTACAATCCGTTCACATACTTCGTGGAGACCTTCCACGACATCCTGTACTACGGCATAGTGCCGCACACGCTGTACTTCGTGACATCCTTATGCCTTGCCATAGGATTCTTCCTCGTCGGTGCGACAGTGTTCTTCCACTACGAGAAGAAGTTCCCGGAGGTGCTCTGATGTCCGACGAATACGAGACCGAGGGGCAGCGGCCCGCGGAGGTCAAGGACGACGTCGAGGTACCCGAGGCGCAGGGGGACGCGGAGACAGTGATCTCCATCAAAGGGATGAGCAAGGCCTACAGGATCGTCCAGCCCACCATCGTCAAGAATGGCAAGATCAGCCTCAAGAACCGCACCGATTACCCGATCTTCGACAACATAGACCTGGAGGTCAGGCGCGGGGACATCCTCGCCATCCTCGGACGCAACGGATGCGGGAAGAGCACATTCCTGAAGATAGTATCCGGCATCATAGAACCCGACAAGGGTACCGTGGAGGTGAAGGGCAAGATCGCCAGCATCCTCGAGCTCAGCATGGGTTTCCACGGCGACCTGACCGGAAGGGAGAACATCATCCTCAGGAGCCATTTCTACGGCATCCCGCGCAGCTACGTCCTGGAGCATCTGGACGACATCATAGAGTACACCGAATTGGGGGTGTTCATAGACAACCCCGTGAGGACCTATTCGTCGGGTATGAGGTCCCGTCTCGCGTTCTCCGTCATGGTGAACGTGGATGCGGACATATTCCTCATCGACGAGGCCCTGAGCACGGGGGACATGGCGTTCGCGTCCAAAGCGTCCGAGCACCTGAAGGAACTGGTGCGCAGCGGGAAGACGGTATTGTTCACGTCGCACAGCATGGGCACCATACGCCACACATGCAACCGCGCCATATGGATCAATGACCACAGGATAGCCATGGACGGTCCAGCGGGCGAGGTCGTGGATGCCTACACCCGTTCCATCACGGACTCCTTCGAGGAGACGGAAGCCCTCGCCAAGGGCGGCTCGTCGGTGGCGCAGTACCGTCTCGCCACGTTCTACCGCGACGGCAACGGCGTCGGGAAGGACCCCGAACAGTACAGGAGATGGCTGGAGCAGGCCGCTTACAGGGACCACCCTATGGCGATGTCCGAACTGGCGGACATCCTGGTGTCGGAAGGCGACAGCGAGCGCGCGATGGAGCTCTACCGCCTGGCCGCGCAGGGCGGAGATTTCGAATCCCGCAGGAAGTACTCCGTGATGCTCGGGGAGACGCAGCACGAGGTCGAGGTCCTGAAGGGCGTCCTCAAGGGACTGACAGATTCGGGATACCCTTACGATTACTACAACTACGGCTACCTGATGTACCGCTCGGCGCTGATGCCCCAGGATTACGAGGAGGCGTTCAGGTACGTCACCTTGGCATCGGAGGCTGGCTGGACCGACGCGGATTACCTTCTGGGCCAGATGTACCGCGACGGGAAGGGCGTCGAGAGGTCCGTGGAGAAGGCGGAGGCACTGTTCGTGAAGGCGGCCGAGGCCGGCCACCAGAGGGCGATGACCCTCCTGACGGACATGTACGGCGAAGGGAGGTACGTTCAGAGGGACCACGAGAAGGCGTTCCGCTTCTGCATGATGGCGGCCCAGAGCGGCAACCTGAAGTCGCAGTACATGGTGGCGAACATGCTCGCCGAGGGTCTCGGTACGGAGAGGGACCCCGAGGCGGCGAAGCGGTGGTACGCCAGGTACGCAAGCAGCTCCCTCAACGAGTTCCGCAGGACGGCAATGGATTCCCTGAGGTCCCGCGGGGACCCCGACGGTCTGTACCTCGAGCTCCTGAAATCCAGTTCCCGCAGCCTGGATTCCCGCTCCATGATGTCGCTGGCATCCAAGTACGCGGACGGGAAGGACGTGAAGAAGAACAAGGATGCGGCATTCCAGCTGACCGAACGCGCCTCCGTTACCGGCGGATCCGCCAGGACCCGTCTGGGGATCATGTATCTCGAGGGTACGGGCGTGGAGAAGGACGAGACCAAGGCCTTTGAGCTGTTCAGGTCCGCGGCCGGATACGGCGACGCGTCGGGGATGTACAGGCTGGCCCTGATGTACAAGGACGGTATCGCCTGCGAGGAGAGTCAGGCCAACTACCGCATGTACATGCGCATGGCCTCCGAATGCGGCGACCGCGAGGCCCGTGCGCTGGTGTCGAAATGGGACGGGAGGATCAAGCGCCGCAAGGCGAACAAGAACGGTCCCACCGATCCCGAATGATCCTCCGATGCCTTTCTGTTACCTTTTTTCATACATGTCAGACAACCATATGACATGATTTTTCGAAGCCCCAGATCGGTCCTTTACGGACCCCTTCATTTCCTGTGAAAAATCAATCTCGTTGCTTAATCCAGTTCACGAATCAACATCGAAATCGTTTTATCTCTATCTCGATAATTACTCAAAAGTTAACTTTACTGCTTAACAAAATCCATAATAACGTTAATTTTGAAATAATGTTATGAGAATAGTTAACGTCTGACAGATGTCCGACAATTTTTATATACCTCCGAAGAGAATATGACTAACGGGGAGGGGAGAAGTCTGAGGGCTGCACTTTACACGAGAGTCTCGACGGAAGAGCAGGCAGCGGACGGATTCTCTTTGGATGCACAATTGAACAAACTGAAGAGCTACTGCAAGCTCCAAGGTTGGGAAATTGCTGGAGTGTATTGCGAGCAGGGTCAATCCGGCCGCGATACGAAAAGACGTCCACAGTACCAGAAGATGATGTCCGAATCGGACAGCTGGGACGTGGTCCTCGTCTACAAGCTGGACAGGATCCACAGGAACAGCATGAACTTCGCCCGGATGCTCGAGGAACTCGATAAGAAAGGCAAGGAGTTCTGTTCGGTCCAGGACAACTTCGACACGGGTACGGCCATGGGGCGCTTCGTGAGGGATGTCACGGAGCGCATCGCTCAGCTAGAGAGCGAACAAACCGGAGAAAGGGTGAAACAGGCTATGGATTTCAAGAAAGCAATGGGAGGAATCGTATCCAGGCTTCCGTTTGGATACACCAAGAAACAGAACACCGCAGTCACGAACGACGAGCAGGCTTTCGTCGTCCGTGCGATCTACAGGATGGTCGACAGGGGATTCAGCGTCGACGACATCGTGAAGTACCTCGATAAAGGAGAAGTGCCCACGAGCAACGGACAGCGCTGGAGGAGATCCACCGTCTACAACATCCTCAAGAACCCGATCTACGCGGGCTACATCAACCGCGGCGGGGTCTACATCCAGGCGAACATGCCTGCGATCATCGAGAAGGAACTCTTCGAGAGCATCAACGGTCCGATCGCAACCAAGATCGAGCGCAAATGATCTCCGAAGGCGGAACTCGCGCGGCCCTCTATGCGAGGGTCTCGACCGAAGAACAGGCGGAAGAGGGTTACTCCCTCGACGCCCAACTCGATGTCCTCAGGACGTACTGCGACATCCACGACCTGACGATCATGGAGGAGTTCGTGGACGACGGTTATTCCGGAAGGAACACGTCGCGTCCGGCATACAGGAGGATGTTCGACCCTGAGGTCCGTTCCACATGGGACGTACTGGTCGTCATGAAGATGGACCGTATCCATAGGAACAGCCGCGAGTTCATGAACATGATGGACGACCTTTCGCGTCACCATCAGCAGTTCGTCTCCACGTACGACAAGATCGACACCAGCACGGCCGTGGGAAGGTTCGTCATGGACATGATCCAGCGCCTAGCGCAGCTGGAGAGTGAACAGACAGGGGAAAGGACCTACATGGGCATGCACCAGAAGGCGGAGGAGGGCAGCGGGATCCTCGGATTCAACGCACCCTTCGGATACGTCTTCGGGGAATCGGGTCTCGAAGTGCAGGAGGAGGAGGCGCCGGTGGTCAGGGAGATATTCTCATCCTACCTGTCGGGCGCCACCATGGACGAGATCGCCTACAGGCTCAACCGTTCGGGAAGCCTCACCAGACGCGGGAACCCGTGGAACAAGTTCAACCTGCGCACAATCCTCCATAACACGGTATATGCAGGCTACCTCCACTGGGAGGACATCGTCTGGAAGGGCGATTTCGATCCGATAATCGATACGGATACGTTCGACAGGGCACAGGAGATGATGGCCGCGAGGATCCGCAATCCCAAGCACAGGCATTGCATCTCGCTGTCCGAACTGGGCTCATCCGACGCCGTCAAGGCGTGAACGACGTTCAAATTATATACCGCATCGAAGATTGGCCGTATATGTCAAAGAAGAAGCAGGAACGCATGGTCAAGATCGTGGCCATCCTTATAGTCGTTCTGTTCCTCGGTACCGCCATTGCAGTGGCCGTCTCCGAGCTCGTCAGCTGATCTTCGCCTGTATGGATTCGTACAGCGCCTGCGTCTCGGATTCGGTCGGCTGGTTGAAGGCGTAGTAGTAGCCCGAGACGGTCTTTATCACGATGCACGGGGCGCACGCGTCGTAGGAGGCCAGCTTGTACGTCCCCAGGGAGTTCCTGTAGGTTCCGCAGCTGACCCTGGTGTCATGGTATCCCGACGTCCTGCCGCCTCTGGAGAAGTCGTCGTCGACGTAGACGTCGCCGATGTCCGAGTACTTTATCGAAAATATCGCCATCGGTGCGTCGACGGATACCGCGTTCTCTCCCACTGTCACGTTGATGTCCGTCGTACCGGATGCAGATTCGGTGATGAGTATGGGCACCGCCACTATGGTGAACAGCAGCATGATGAAAACGCCCCAAACGAGCGTGGGACCCTTCGGCGCCAGCTTCCTGTCGCCTATGCGGGACCCGCTGATCACCCTAAACACGCCGACGAAGACGCAGGCGAAGCCGGCGAGCAGCAGGAGTATGAATCCGACGATGCCCCAGACGCCGGCCATTATCAGCGGTACGGCGCAGGCAATGATGGCCATCCCTATGGCCAGATGCAATCCCAGGATCGAGGACGCATATGTCTTCTGTTCCTCGTTCATCGTGTCCCATCTGGGTCCGTTGGTGTAGCTGGAACCGGTGCCGTTGGCCCACATGACTACGCCGACCGAGGAGATCACGCACATCAGCGGGCAGACTATGGTCGGCATGATGCCGGTCCCCCCGAACCCGATGTACTCGTAGATGAGAGCCATGCATATCGCGATGGCGACAGCGTCCGCGAGGATCACATGCTGCCAGCGTAGACGGTATCCCTCACCCATGGGACGTAATCGTAATACAGATATAAGAATCAGAAGTCCCATTGAAACCCTCTGAAAAATAGCGACCCGAAAGCAACTGGAAGAGAAGAAACTTAAACTTAAATACGGCGGGAACGTAGAATAATACAGGAGGGATCGGATGCCGCAGATGAGAACGGTCGTCATAAGACTATATCCGAACAGGACGCAGGAGAAGGCGCTGTTGAAAACACTTGGTCACTGCTGTTTCCTGTACAACCATCTCCTCGAAACATGCAAGAAGGCACACGAGGACGGGCAGAAGCATCCCTCTGAATTCGATCTGAACAAGCACATTACCGATTTCAAGAAGGAACACACGGAACTGAAGGAGGTGTACTCGCAGGTGCTGACGAACGTGAGCACCAGGGTATCGTTGGCATTCGACGGTTTCTTCAGGCGCGTCAGGGAGAAGAAGGAGGAAGCCGGCTATCCAAGG
>JAFPVN010000342.1 GCA_017395275.1 Candidatus Methanomethylophilaceae archaeon
AGCCCTATGACGACGTATGCAAGTACATAGAGGCACAGCTCGTGAAGCACGGAGGCCTCGCTGGATTCAACGTGTTCCATCCCTGGAGACAGTCATGGAAAGCGAATACAGGAAACTTCTGGGAACTCTCGCCGCATTTCCACATAATCATGTTCGGAAGGATCGATACAGACGCATTCAGGAAGGAGAACCCGGGATGGATAATCAAGAAGATACACTCGAGACAGAAGATCCGCAGCATAAGGCACACGGTAGCATACCTCATGACCCATATGGGCCTCGGCTACGTCGACATAGAGCCGGAGGACGTCGATTGGGACCTCGATTTCCTGGACCACATGATCCCCGGTCTCAAGTCCCCCGGAGCGCATTACTCCGAGAAGGACTACGAGAACCAGGAATTGGGCATAGGCCGCATGGTAGGCGACCTCAGCGACATCGACTGGGAGCAGTGGACCATGGACAGGCTCTACAAGGATCTGCGCACCAGATACTGGGGCGGAGTGTCAAGGAAGGCGATAGTCAACATCGACATCTACAGGGAGTACAAGATCAGGGTCTGCAAGGAATGCGGATGCCTCCTCAGGACATACGACGGCATCAGCGACAGGGAAGGCCAGTACGTCAGATACATCGCAGATCACCAAATCGTAGCATTCCGCAACAACGCCGACCTCGTGAGGCAGTTCTTCCAGAGGTACAAGTCGCAGCTGCGTAACAAAGAATTGACCAAATACGATCTGGCAAGGATGGTCCCCTTCTGTATTTGCTCCAAGGAGCTGGAGATAGAGAGGGAGAACCACGACCTGGTCATGGACGGCCCCTTCGCGGAACCCGACGAGTACTTCCTCAGGCGCCAGCGCAAGGCTTTCGGCACGGAGGAGGCGATAGTCACCGCCTGATCATTCCAGCCACGAATCCGTCTGGATCCATCCAGAATACGTCTGAAATCAGAACGAGTCAGCGGACGCTCTAGATCCGTACAGGAGAGAACCTGTCTAAAAACATCGAACAAGGTGATAATATGACAGAGATCACACAGGAAATCAGGGAACAGAACATCGAACGCAGGTGCATCGAGCTCGCGAGATGCCCCAGGAATGACAAGGTCGTCTTCGGGAAGCAGATGAAAGGCTACGGCATGAGGATGCCGGAGGGCCTCGGGTTCTGCGACGCCCTCGACTGGATCTCGGAGTACATCAACAAGGTCTACGGACCCGACGCGATAGACGTCACGGTCAGGGTCAGAGCCCTCGAGAGGTCCGACGTGGGATACCGCCCAATGCTCATCGAGTCAGAGGATGGGAAGCAGATCGAGAAAGCAGAGCTGGGAATGAACGACACGTTCCTTCCAGACGGCAGCCCTGCATCCAGGTGCCCGTTCCACATCCATCTCAGGATGAACACCCTGATGGCGGAGGAGTTCGAGGCACTCGGCGACAATCTCGCCGGATCCGCGGCACAGAACGACGGGGAAGGATACGATGACGACGACTCCGACGAGGATGACGATACGGACGGAGAGTCCGGTCAGCATCAGGAAGGGACGGACCTCAGGAACTCACACGTTCCCGAGCATCTCGAAATCGACCTCACGACCAAGGAAGGCCCGGTCCTTTCCGAGATAGGCGACATCAGACACGGGGAGACGGTGGAGTTCACCGTCCGCTGCCCCAACCATGACATCGCGTTCGATCTCCTCCAGATCATCGACGGGAGATACTTCTCGGACGAGGGCCAGGATTCCCCCGAGGCATCCTCATGACCAACAGGAAGGTCAACAAGTGGGTCGGCAACATCAAAGAGACATACGAGGCAACGAACTCGCCCTACAG